>NZ_JAMPKE010000017.1:0-124110 GCF_039961955.1 Trichocoleus sp. DQ-A1 | reverse complement strand
CGGACAGCGATGTCTTTCCGTTTTATGGAGTGGGTGAACGCTAATCGAGATGTATTCTCAGCCTATAAAGCTGCTTTGGGTTTTATTTGGGCTTGAAATCTGTTTAAGTCCCGCTAAGAGCATCCATTAGTAATCTTTTTCCTAATCCTCTCCCTTGCATTGAAGTGTCAACGGCAAGTTGTCCGATTAACATAGCGGGAATAGGATAACGGGGTAATCTTTTTCTTAGTTGCTCTGGAAGCGAGTCAAACGTAATGCTAGACATACTGATGGTGTAATAGCCAACAACTTCATTACCATATTCTTTGGGAATAGCAACAAATGTTTTGGCAATGCCTTTTCTATCGTTTTGTCCAGCGTATTGCTTCAGGTAATCGTTTAACTTTGGAACTCCGCAGTCGAAAGCATCCTTCCTTACACTGCTATCGAGAGGGTGAAAAATCCATTCCACAAAGTATTACTTTTCGTACTCCTGATATTCACACATCGCCGATTTTAAAGCTTCGTTCGGTTCAGGCGGATTCTCTAGTATCGACAAAAAGAGATCCCGATCTCTATCTGACAAAACTAGTGTTTCATGAAAGGCAATGTCCTTTCTAGCAGCATCAAGTGAGTGGCAAAGCACATAAGAACTTACACTGAGTCCCATCAGTGCAGCTGCCTTTTCAAGCGTCTTTTTTTGCTCTTGGCTCAGTCTCAAATCAATTCTGCTTTCTTTGGTATTGCTGCTGGCTGACATAACTAATGTTTAATCAATTTCAGTGTGGTATCCCGCTATGACATACCAATAGTTTGATGTATTATCCGGCAAATGTCCACACAAATACTAAGAAAAAGGGTGAGTTTTTCGACCCACCCCAAAAGTGATTTGATTACCTCAAGGAGGAGGTACAAGCTTGTGCATCTTGCCAAAGCTTGAAGAGGAAGAATTCAGCGCGATCGCTCATTGCAGTCACAAAAACGCCCTCTCCATTTTTCGAGCCTCCGTCCACCCAGCTACCGTGCAGGCTGACTTCAACATACTCGGCATCGCAAGCACACAAGCCAATAATTTCCGAACCTTCCTGCTGTGCTTCCTCTACCAACCGTCCGATTTCTGGCAAACTAGCCGGAAGTAAGAAGGAAGCGGTGCTGGGTTCGACTGAGATGGGGGTACCCACTCGCAGCGCCAAAATCACCCGCCGTGTCACCCACTCTTCCAGAGATTGAGCCAGACACTCCAAGTAAAAGCCGTTTTCTGTGTAAGTTAATTTCAGCATTGCTTGGTGTCTCCTTACAAATCCAGGTGATCGTGCTGTTCGCGCCAGAACTGTTCGGCAAAGGCAACAGCAGGGTGCATGGGGGCTTTAGGCTGGGTGCGAAGGGGCATTCCCGCTTGAGTCGGGGTGCGATCGCCTTTGCGTTGGTTGCACCTTTCGCAGGCAATCACTACGTTGTCCCAGGTGTGTTTTCCGCCCTTTGATAAGGGTAGGACGTGATCGATCGTCAACTGTTTCGTGTTACCGCAGTATTGGCAGGTGTGGTGGTCTCTCCGCAGCAATTCCCGACGGTTCACTGGGGGAACCTTCCAAACTCGCTCTGCACTCGTGATGGTGAGGCGAATTTGTTCTGGCACCTCGATTACCACGCTGGGCGACCGCACTTGCCAGCCAGGTGCATCGCTAAACTGCAAAGGTTCGGCTTTCCCACCGATCAACAGAGCGATCGCTCGCTTAATATTGACTCGGCTTATGGGCAAGTAGTTCTGGGAAAATACGACTACCGACCTACCTAACACGTCAGTTGCGCTCGTCACGACTTGGCTCCTCATACAATTAACCCCCGCCTCTGGTAATTAGAAGCGGGGGTTGGAAAAACTTTTTGAGTCTTCTCGTCCTATGTTGGTACGGCTACTTTTAGCCTGTACCTCCCGCTTTGTTTGTTTAGTTTGGGTTCTGCAAACCGCAGACTCCCACCATTATTGCGATCCAAAATTTGATCGATCTCCGTACCTCGTCTCTGACTACCATATCCACGCATAAAAAGAAACTCCACGCCCGCACAGGCTGATTCCCAACTCGTTAAAGAGTCGGAATGGCTGGCTGAGATGGAGAAAGCAGGTATATGTGTCACAGGAAGGCTTCTTGAACGGTTTAACTTGAATCTGGCTTTCAATATACTACACTTGTATTACTAATCTGTCCACAAATTTTAGGAGAAAAAATCATGCGTACCCTACCTCGCACCTCAACCACTGAAATGGAAGTCACCAGCATACGCTTGGAGAGAGAACTGAAGGAAGAACTCAAAGAACTCGCAGGTCATCAGGGATATCAAGCTTTGATTCGAGATATCCTCTGGAACTACGTGCAGCAGAAATCCGATGATTATAAACCTCAATTCTCTAGGTCTGATATCCTCTCTAGCGTTTCCGCCACAGCGCAGCAAGAACAGCGCTGTGTACTGACAGGCAAGTTTATCCGACCGCAGGAGCCAATGTTGTTAGGATTTACCAATCATGGCGATCTGGTTCCTTTAAGTGTTGAGAGTTTGTCATCGAGATAGGCTTTTGGTGTCTTCAAATTAACGTCAGCGCAACATAAACAAAAGCGATCGCACTCTACCCCCAGTACAAGGTAAAAAGTGCGATCGCTCTCCAGCTAATGACGAATGGCTACTTGTTCGTTATCATTTGCTCCTTAGACATCCTGTTCGCTTAAATCGCGGGTCATGTGGTCAAAAGGCTGATCTACAAATGCTGTATTTGCAACTCCAGCCGCAGCCACTTGTTCTTTCACAATGTCCTTCATGATTTGGATGCCCATTACGGTCGGGCCAATCGGCACTCCCAAAGAGTTGTAAGTTTCCCGAAGACCTTGCAGCACCCGCTCATCCAGCACATTCGTATCACCTGCAACCAACGCATAGCTGGCATAGCGCAGGTAATAGTCCATATCCCGCAGACAAGCAGCATAGCGACGAGTCGTATATGCATTTCCGCCTGGTCGAATCAGTTCGGGCAGTTCTTCAAACAGCCGTGATCCCGCCTGCTTCACAATCGAAGCTGCATTGGAGTTAATCACAGCAGCCGCTTGGACTCGTGCTGTGCCGGTTTCAAAATAGGATTTCAGGGAATCTACGGCATTGCGATCCAGGTAACGACCCGTAACATCGTAATTTTTAATCAGGTTTGTGACTGCGTCGCGCATGAAATTGCTCTCCCAACAACAAGCTATATAGATAATTTTCTATTGTTTAGTGTGCTGTTGCATACCCAGTTTCTAGGGTGTAGTTTACAACAACAAACACTTTCATTAGCATATATCCATCTCCACAAGCATCTCCACATTGTTGAGAGCGATCGCAGCAATTTTTAGCGGGCAATTTTTTCTGGGGTGCTGCTGTAAGCCTTCTGACGCATCTGGTTGCCATCCCGCGACCGACCCGTAGAGCCAGTTTTTCGACGGCTCACCGGCTTCAACCAACAGACCCCTCTCATGGGCACTGGCAGTAATGTCAGCTCTTCTGGATATCGTGGCTGCGGATCGTTGAGCAACCAAATAGGCGGCACCATCATCGGGTCATATTCAGCAATAATATCAACCACTCCAGGACGCTGCTTTAGCTCCACTCTCGTCCCAGGACGATACTCAAATGCCTCTTGTTCGTCAAAATCTTGATCAAAATCCGTATTTAAATTAAACATCATGCTTCCCCCCGCACAAAAGTAGCCAAAGCTACTGATTAGTAAAATTGTTGCCGCCTATAAGATTTTTTTGTAAATCTCGCTACAATTTTTAACTTTTTCTCGCTTTAAGTCAAACGGTAACTGCCTTATTCTGTATAGCTGAATACAAAATCTCCTGGCACCTATCCCTAGGATGATCCAGTACATCGATGCCTTACGTCTTGAAAAAAGGCTGAAGACTGTTAGCGTAGCGGCGCGTAAGCGCCAACTGGGAATTGAGTGGGAGAGTTCTTGAGATGGGCAAAAGAGGAGACAAAAGATTTTCAGCCAGGAAAGTTGTACTTCTGGATCGGGAAGTCTCACCTGAAAATGCTTGCTTTCAATCCAGGTTCTCCCCCTCTTGACTTGACGATTCACCAACCCTGATGATCGCTCTTACTGTTTTTTCTGCTTTCCAGACTGAGCCAGCTTAGAAAATAAGGAGTCCGTCGTAATGTTCCAGACCCCGCAAGAATTTTTGACTTACGTCAAAGAAAAAAACATCCAGATCATTGACCTCAAGTTCATCGATATGCCGGGTATCTGGCAGCATTTGTCGATGTATCACGACCAAATTGACGAAAGTAGCTTTACCGAGGGCGTACCCTTCGATGGCTCTAGTATCCGGGGTTGGAAAGCCATCAACGAATCAGACATGGCAATGGTGCTAGATCCGACAACTGCCTGGATCGACCCATTTATGGCAGAGCCGACTTTAAGCGTCGTCTGTAGCATTATCGAACCCCGGACGGGCCAACCTTACAGCCGCGACCCCCGCACCATTGCTCAGAAGGCAGTAGACTACCTAATTTCCACCGGCATTGGCGATACAGCCTTCATTGGCCCGGAAGCTGAGTTCTTCATCTTTGATGATGTCCGCTTTGACCAAAACCAGCATGAAGGCTATTACCACGTAGACTCCGTCGAGGGACGTTGGAATTCTGGGAAAAAAGAAGAGGGTGGCAACCTCGGTTATAAACCTCGCTACAAAGAGGGTTATTTCCCAGTCGCGCCGACGGATACCTCTCAAGATATGCGGACAGAAATGCTGCTGACGATGGCGAAGTGCGGGGTGCCAATTGAAAAGCACCACCACGAAGTTGCTACCGGCGGACAGTGCGAACTGGGTTTCCGCTTCGCAACTTTGGTACAAGCTGCTGACTATCTGATGACTTACAAGTACGTCATCAAGAACGTTGCCAAGAAATATGGCAAAACAGTCACCTTCATGCCGAAGCCACTGTTTAACGACAACGGTTCTGGGATGCATACCCACCAGTCGATTTGGAAGGATGGGCAGCCGCTATTCGCAGGCGATAAGTATGCTGGCTTAAGCCAAATGGCGTTGCACTACATCGGTGGCATCCTCAAGCACGCACCGGCGCTGTTGGCTTTGACCAATCCCACAACCAATTCTTACAAGCGCTTGGTGCCCGGTTTTGAAGCACCCGTGAACTTGGCTTACTCCCAAGGAAACCGTTCTGCCTCGATTCGGATTCCGCTATCTGGTACCAATCCTAAAGCGAAGCGCTTAGAGTTCCGTTGTCCGGATGCGACTTCTAACCCCTACTTGGCGTTTGCTGCCATGCTCTGTGCGGGTCTAGATGGTATCAAAAACCAAATTGACCCCGGTGAATCCCTGGATAAGGATATTTACGACCTAACCCCAGAGGAACTGGCGAATGTTCCTTCCACCCCAGGATCGCTCGAAGGTGCCCTGGAGGCGTTGGAAAACGATCACGCTTTCTTGACCGAGACGGGCGTGTTCACCCCAGACTTCATCCAGACTTGGATTTCATACAAGCTCGATAACGAAGTCAACCCGATGCGGCTGCGCCCCCATCCCTACGAGTTCGCTCTCTACTATGATTGCTAATTTCTTTTCTCGCTCATGGGAAGGCAAATTGTGTAGGAACAAAGCTTGACGTTTTTGCTAAGCATTCCTGCCAAATCTAGAGCTTGCCTTTCTTAAAGCGTTCTAAGCTGTGGGGTGGGGTATCCCCTTCCTGGAAAACAACTCATCCCTAGCCCGCCACCCTTATGGGTGGCGCTTTTTCTTGTCCCACTGGAGACAGATGGCAGTTGTCGAAACTGAGTTAACATAAGAAATATGTCTTAACAAAAAGACATATAACCGCGCAGCATTTTCATAGTCGTACTCAGTTTTCAGCACCCATCGTTAGCCTCTATGCAGTCAACCTCAAACCTTGACCCAGCAACTACTATTACTGAGACTTTAACCAAGCTGACCTATCAGACTTTTCAGCAAGGCAAAAATTACTTTGGTTTAGCTCATAAAATATTAAATTCTCAGTTGCTGAATTTAATTTCACCTCCACCGGAGGTGAAAACCAAGCCGATTCCGCCAGAGGTTATACAAAAACTGAAACAAAGGCACGATCGGATTATCGAAGCCGATTGGCAGGATGTTGAGCGAGGTGTATATCCCGCTAGCTTACTGTTTGATAACTCATGGAGCGATTTTTTCCGCTATTATCCGATGGTTTGGCTGGATACGCTGCAAGTGCATCAGCGGGCGAACCAAAAGCGATATCAAGAATTTTCGCCAAACATTTCCACGGATGGTTATCCAAGCTACTACTTGCAAAACTTCCATCACCAAACTGATGGTTACTTAAGTGACTGGTCAGCAAATCTCTATGATTTGCAAGTAGAAATTCTTTTTGGTGGTACGGCAGATGCAATGCGGCGGCGGATTCTCGCGCCACTGAAACAAGGGTTGAAAGCGTTTGATTCTATTCCACCCAGACAAGTTCGCATTCTGGATGTGGCAAGTGGAACGGGGCGCACTTTGAAATTAATCCGCGGCGCTTTGCCGGAAGCATCTCTGTTTGGAATCGATTTGTCACCCGCTTACTTGCGGAAGGCGAATCAGCTGTTATTGGAAAATCCTGGAGAATTGCCCCAACTCCTACAAGCGAATGCTGAGAAAATCCCTTACGTGGATGAGCATTTCCATGCGGTTACTTGCGTGTTTCTCTTCCATGAGCTTCCAGCAGCGGTGCGTCAGCAGGTGATCGAACAGTGCTACCGAGTCACGAAACCGGGTGGAGTCTTTATTATCTGCGACTCGATTCAGGTCAGCGATGCTCCAGACTTGGTGCCACTGATGGAAAACTTCCCAGAAACATTCCACGAGCCATACTACAACCACTACATCACCGATGATTTGGTGAAACGGTTGGAGAAAGCAGGCTTTGAGAATATTTCGAGTGAAGTTCACTTTATGAGCAAGTATTTGATTGCTCATAAGCCGGTTTCTGAAAAGACAACGGCTTTAGATGGAGAACAAAGCGATCGCAAGCTCATGGTTTGAAACACGGTGTCGAGAAGTAGCAACAGAGGGCATTGAGGCTAAGGCTCGTTACTAGGATGGATAGAGCTGTCCTAGTAACGAGAATCAGAAGAAGCGGCTGAAGGCGATCGCTGTATAGGCGATAATTAAACAACTTAACACTTGAAAATAAAAAACTAATCTTTAGAGGTGTCCTCCAAATGTGCCTCTAGGCGATAGAGTTGGTCTAGGCAAACCGCAAAACGATAAGCAGAAGGTATTATGACCACCAACCAGCCTGCTGTGGAAAGTGTTTCCACCCAAGGACTGTCAACAGAGGATCTAGTTACCAATGAGCTGATTGAGGATGCAACGGTAGTCAACTATGTTGATGTAATTCAAACCGTTATCTCCAGCTTGGATCAGGACGATACGGCAATGGTAAGCCGTGGCGAAGACAGCAGCTATCTTTGGAAATTTAAGTACGGTAGCGTTGAGGTGTTTGTGCAACTCACGGGGATTACCGAGGAGGATACTTTCACCGTTTGGTCTTATGTTCTCAAGCTACCTGCGACGAACGAACCGCTGTTGATGCGGAAACTCTTGGAAATGAATTGGTCGGACACGTTTGAATCGCGTTTTGGCATTGTAGATAACCAAGTGGCAGTGCTGACATCTCGCACTGTCGCCGAGCTTTCCCCCGGAGAAATTTCCCGCGCTGTCACTGTTGTCGCGACGATTGCAGATAATAACGACGAAGCTTTACAAGCTGAATTTGGTAGTTAGTTATTGGTCATTGGTCATTGATTTTAGGCAAATGACAAATGACCAATAACCGCTACTGGCGTTTTATTCCGCTGCTGGAAGCGTCAGGTCGCGTCCAGATGGCAATCGACAGATGGTTACTGGAGCAGCACCATCTGGGTTTGCATCCTCCAGCCTTACGGTTTTATACCTGGTCTCCACCGGCAATTTCGTTGGGATATCATCAACACCGCTTACCTGCATCTTGGCAGCAGCTGGCTGCGGCGGGTGTAGTGGATTTGGTGCGGCGTCCGACTGGCGGACGAGGGGTGCTGCACCAGGGCGATTTGACATACATGGTGGTAACGTCAGGACTCGCTGGCAGTCGCATCCAAGCGTACCAGGAAATTTGTGAGTTTTTGATTCAGGGATGGCGATCGCTCGGTCTAGAATTGCACTACGGGTCGGCAGGACGGAGTTACATTCACAATCCCAATTGTTTTGGCACCGCGACGGGTGCCGATTTAGTTTTAGCGGATAATTCTAAATTAATTGGTAGTGCCCAGATGAGGCGAGGCAATACCATTTTGCAGCACGGCTCGATGCGTTTGTCACCAGACGCCACACTGTTTGAACAGGTGTTTGGCGAGGCTGCGGAGCCGGTCAAACTACCGAATAAACAACAGGGAGAGGCGCTAATTCTAACAGTTGTAGAAGCCCTGACGGTAGCAGCTAGGGATTGTTTTGGTGTCGAGATGGTGGTGCAGCCCTTTTCTGACAGTGAGTGGCAGGAAATTTTGGCGCAGCCAGAGTTAGCGATTCCCTCACCGCATAAAGTCTCGGAGAATCCAGCCTTACAGAATCAAGATGGACAATGCTAACGCTAGTGACTCTAAGGTCGGATAACTCGGTGCATATCTAGAACTGGCGGGGCAATTTCAGTCTGCGTTAACAGATCGTGAACTTGTCCTCGGTGGTGGGTCTGGTGATTAAAAAAGTGTGCGATCAACAAATCAACTGGATCGATATAAATATTTCCTTGGTTATTGCGGTACTTGATCGTACCGCTCAAGAATTCGTCGTTTAAACTATCTGAGAAGGCTTCGATGCGCTCATCTTCTAATACACGCGCTTTGGTAAGCTTGTCGAAATCCTCATAGAGAATTGCGTCAAGTCCGGTTGAGGGGACTTCTTTGCCCTCAAACCGCGATAACCAGATGCGATCGCCTACCATGATGTGATTAAGCGTCCCGTGAATACTTTTGAAGAAGGCGGGTCTGATGCGCTTGCGTTCTACATCGTCCAAACGAGTGCAAACTTCATAAAGTCTGCGATTTGCCAGCGTGTTGTAGCGTGCGAGCATCTGGAAGTGCTGTATGAGCATATTCAGACTCGTTTTCTAGTGTCAATTAATCAGTGGTTGATTTTGCGATCGCTTGTAACTGCAAACTCGGCGGATAGGTGCCCTCTGCCTTAACCCGCTTGATTTCTACTTCCGTAATCAGTAAATTCAGCTTCGATGCAACAGCGCGGACAACATCGCCCCGGTCGATAATACCGGCGACTGTCCCAGCCGGTGAGAGGACAGTAATCCAATTTAACTGCTTGGCTTCCATGCAGTTAATTACTTCTACCAAAGGCATTTTCTCTTCAACAGTAGCAATTTCCGTCAGGGGATGCACAATACTATGCAGATTTTGCGTTTCCCACAGACCGCGCTCTACGAAATGCAAATCTTCAACAGAGACTAAACCGCGATAGCGACCTTCACTCGCTGCAAAGTAAACCGGAAAGTGGGAAGCTTCCAAAATGTACTCATCGGCAAACTGGCGCAAGGTCTTGTTCGCATCCACCACCCGAAATTCTTGGGTCATGGCGTCTTTCGCCACGATCTGAAGCAAGGATTCTTGGAGGGTGGTCATCTGGTCGTAGGAACGGGCGTTGCGAATCCCAAACCAGCCGAGTAAGGAAATCCAGAAGCCACTGAACCACTGATCCTTGAAAGCAATAATCGCCACTCCGACAGCGATCGCGCCCCAACCTAAAATTAAACCGCTTTTGGCTGCCCAACGGACGCCCTGAAAGCGGTCTCCGGTGAACTTCCACACGGCTGCTTTCACAACTTGTCCGCCATCTAAGGGGAGACCAGGAATCAGGTTGAATAATGCCAAGACTAGGTTAATCTTTGCTAAGTCTAATGCCATGACCTGCACGATACCGGAGATTGGCAGTCCATGAGCCACTAAGTAAAATAGCGAGTACAGCACTAGGCTGACCGCAGGGCCAGCGATCGCGACTTGAAAGGCTGCTTCTGGGGTTTTGGATTCCCGGTCAATCGCCGCAATCCCACCAAAGAGAAATAAAGTAATCGAATTTACTTCAATCCCTTGCGATCGCGCGACTAAACTGTGACCCAATTCGTGCAGTAAAACCGAACCAAACAGCAATAAAGCCATTAATAATCCCGCACCCCCGCCGAGGACTGGACCCAAGACGGGTGAGAAATCCAGGGCATTCGCAAAGGCGATCAAAGCTAAAATAAAAAACCACGAATAATCTATAAATAGCGGAATTCCGAATAGAGAGCCAACTCGCCAAGCTGCCTGCATCAAACTTTCCCATCTAAATCCTTGCACTTACCAGGATATACGACGGCTCTTGTAGAAGCATGAATGATGGAAAATGAAGCGTGAAGTAGGAGAGTGAGCCTTGCCGACCTTTGGGGTAATTGGTGAGCAGTGTCCACCCTACTAACTTCACTGAAAAGACAGTTATTATCGAGCGAGGGCTTCTAAAGGAGACCCGTATTGGTCAGTCCTAAGATGGCACCTGTTCCCAGGATATGTCCAAAACTCAAACCCGCAATAAATTGAGCGGCGCTAAAGTTCTTACCAAAACCGGGCAGTGGGAAAGGCAGTTTAGGGCCAACTCCCGGCTTTTGGACAGCGTTGCGGGCCAGAAAAAGACCCAGAATGTTGAAAGCAGTCATGACAATGAATACACCAGGGCCGATTGTTGGTGTTGAAGGAACTGTCTGCTGCAATGCTGCAAGTAAACTTAAGTCAATCAATTTCTTTTCTCCTGCTTTGATAAAATCAGCAACGAAGGGATTATAAAACGCGGAGGGAACTGTTGATTCTTCCTGATGGATGAGCTAAATTTTTAAGTCACCCAAAGCAGAAACAATTGCCTTTTAAAGGGCACCCGCGTTGGTTAATCCGAGGATGACGCCTGTTCCAATAATGTGACCGAAGCTCATTGTCGCTAGGAGTTCAGGCACTGTAAAATTGCGTAACAAAGCGGGTTTAGCGAGAGGCAGGTCTGGTCCTACTCCTGGCTTCTGGATAGCGAAGCGACCGATGGCGATCGCCAACAGGTTGCACAGAATCATCACCAATCCGACCATTGGAGTCCACGATGGGGTCGCGGGAACGGTAGATTGTACGGCGGCGAGTATTGTCAAGTGAATCAAGTTCTTGTCTCCTGCTTGGACACAAATATCAAAACCCAAAGTATTATAGAAACCTCTTAGTAAAAAGTCGGAATTTGTTTTAACAGTTAACAGTTATATTAATTTTTGATACAAATCGAAAAAAATTTAATGCGAGTCAAGATTTGCGGGATTACCAAACCAGATCAAGGGCAAGCGATCGCGCAACTGGGAGCAACCGCCCTAGGATTTATTTGCGTGTCCTCCTCCCCGCGCTACGTCAGTGCAGTTCAAATCCGCTCCGTGATGGAACGCTTACCCCCTGACGTTGAGCGGATTGGTGTCTTTGCCAACACAACGCTGGAAGAAATCTATCAATGTGTTGCCGTCGCCAACTTGACAGGCGTGCAGTTACATGGCGGAGAAACACCAGAATTTTGCCGTCAGTTGCGCCAATTGCTGCCCAGCGTGGAAATCATCAAAGCGCTGAGAGTGAAAACTCTAGAGGATTTAACTCAGGCAGATGTCTATGCAGAGTGTGCGAATACCTTGTTGCTGGACGCTTATCATCCCCAAATGTTGGGAGGTACTGGCAAAACGTTGGACTGGAAGAACCTCCAACAGTTCAATCCTAGCTGTCCCTGGTTGCTTGCCGGTGGCTTGACACCAGACAATATTTTGGATGCGATCGCGCAACTGCATCCTAGCGGGATTGATTTATCGAGTGGCGTTGAGCGATCGCCTGGAGATAAAGATTTAAATCGAGTTGCGGATTTGTTTGAGAAACTGCGGGGAACACGGTTCAAGTTGTAGGGAGCTTCGCTCTTTTGGCACGATCGCTTCCTGCTAATGGGTGAACAGATAGAACGAGAGCAAACCAATCCAGTTAGTTTACCCGACTGTGCGAAGTGACAAGCACTTTCTTAAAAGTACTTTGGAGATGTAGAACACCAACAACTCCAAAGGACTCCACATCATGCTTGCTAACGAATCCAATCAAACCTTCACGAATCAAGCTCAGTTTAATAAACCCGTTCTAGGGTTAGGCAGCTCTGGATCGGTAGTTAGAGAATTACAACAAATATTAACTGATAGATGCGCTTATTTCGGAGCTATTCACGGAATTTTTAATCAAGAAGTAGAATATGCCGTCATTGTTTTTCAGAATTGGGTTTTTCTCAAAGAAGATGGCATTGTCGGGCCGTTGACTTGGCAAGCACTTTATACAGGCGCTCCGGTTAATATGCCCATGCTGAAGCGCGGAGCTAAAGGTGAAGCGGTAATCACACTTCAGCAGGTGCTATTTGTAGCCGGTGACTTTAATGATGAAATTAACGGCGTATTTGGGCCACGCACCGATGCTGCTGTTAGATTCTTCCAAAAACGCAACGGTTTATTAGTAGATGGAATTGTTGGTGAAAAGACTTGGTATGCTCTTTCTCAAGTGCGTCAGCAAATGGGGGGATGCTGATTGTAAAACCATTTTGTTCTTTTGTTTGCAACATCTAGACTTCTTAGCCTCCCAATTTATCGGGGGGTGGGGGAATTGTTAATGTAGCGCTTTATGAACCAAATGGTATAAAAACCCGATCCATTAACCGTTATAGGGACACGGCAAGGCCGTGTCCCTACTTTAAGAAATTAGGAGTTTTTCTCTTGATTAGGAGCGAAATCTCCCTGCTGTTACTGCCAACAACGCTTAAAAGAAAGCGGGTTGGTGACGAATTAAATTAAGGAACTCTTCACGAGTTTTTTGCTCGTCCTGAAATACGCCGACCATCGCACTGGTAACAGTCCAAGAACCGGGCTTCTGGACGCCTCGCATTACCATACACATATGGGTAGCTTCCATGACAACAGCGACTCCCTTCGGCTCAAGAATCGTCTGCACCGCTTCAGCAATCTGGCGCGTCAGCCGTTCCTGTACCTGCAAGCGGCGAGAATACATCTCAACAATCCGAGCAAGCTTGCTAAGACCTACCACTTTTTGGTTAGGGATATAGGCGACGTGCGCCTTACCCATAAATGGCAGCATATGGTGTTCGCAGAGGCTAAAGACATTGATATCCCGGACAAGAACCATCTCGTTGTGACCCTCATCAAAGATAGCTCCGTTGACAAGGTCTTCTAGCGACTGAGTATAGCCACTGGTAAGAAAGCGCATTGCTTCTGCTACTCGCTTAGGCGTTTTGAGTAAGCCTTCCCGTTCCGGGTCTTCACCCACTCCCAGTAGCAGCGTCCTTACAGCACTCATCATCTCATCGTTGAGTTCTTCCGGAGGCGGCTGCAAATTGGGTTCTCTACCATTCATTGTGTTGCGGTCAGGTCGCGGCGGAGCAATTTTGGCGCTCAAATCGCCTGATGGGTTAGAGCCATTAGAACCGTGGGAAGAAGCAGTAGTCATGATTCAGTCTTTGTTAAGGTTTGGAGTGGTTAACGGAGTGATGAGTTCGTTAGGGATTTTTTGAGACTGTTGAGTGATGAATTTAGGTTTAATTCATCATTCAAAACTTACAACTCATAAAACGCCAGCGTTCGGCATTAAGGTTAATTCCTCAATCACTGCCTGTTCTGGCACGAGAGCCATGTGCAGAATCGACTGGGCAACGATTTCTGGTGTTAACATGGCTGAACGGTTCAGTTCGACTTGAACCGTTTCTGTGTCCCAAATTGGGGTATTGACAGCACCTGGAGAGATCGTTACAACGCGAATGCCTTTGGCACGTTCTTCTGCTGCGAGGGTTTTCGATAAGGCAATCAGAGCCGCTTTGCTAACGTTGTAGGCACCCCAGCCAGGAAAAGGTTGCTGACCGGCAATAGATGCCACATTAATAATTATCCCAGAGCCGCGATCGCGCATCGAGGGCAAAATTCCCTGGATACACTGAAACGCGCTGGTGAGATTTAGGTCAATCACTTGTTGCCATTCGGATAAAGGTGTTGACATAATCTCGCCGGTGTAGCCCATCCCGGCATTGTTCACCAGAACATCAATCGAGCCAAAGGAGTCAGCGATCGCGGCGACCTTTTCTCTTACCTGCTCAATATCGGCTAGATCCAGGGCATACGCTTTTGCTGTCACCCCAGTCTTCCGAGCAGCTTCAGCGACAGCCTCTAATTTAGACTCAGAGCGGCTGACTAAAGCCACATGGAATCCTGCTTTCGCAAATGCCAAAGCTGTCGCCTTGCCAATCCCACTACTGGCCCCGGTAATCAAGGCACGCCGTTCGATTGGAGAAGTCATCAATTCTTCCCGTATTTTTTGATTAGGTAGCCATCAGCTCTTTGCTTACTTTTCCTACTTGGTTTGGCTACCCTGTAGGAAAGCAAAATAAGCTCAAGCGATCGCCTAGGGGAACGCTTACTACGTACAGTTCTCATTTTTTGAGTCGTTGTCTACGATCGATTCGCTGCCGCCGTTAATTGCTTGCCAGCTCAGCGCTAATTTCTTAAAAGACAACTCCTCTCAACTGAGAACTTGTAATAATTTGTTACCTTGTTGATTATACCACTCGTCACAGCGTCTTCTAAGGTAAACCCCCGCTAGGCAGAGATTTCCGTATAAACGCCAATACTCCGAAACTTTTGATAACGTAGCTCCCGCCGCTGTTGAGAGGTCATCTGGGAGAGTTCTTCTAAGTTTTGCAACAGAGCGTCTTTTAAGATGGCAGCTGCCTTTAGCGGTTCGCCATGAGCGCCGCCAACAGGTTCGGGCAACAGAACATCGAGAATGCCTAAGTTTTTCAAATCCCAAGCCGTAATTTTTAGTGCTGTGGCTGCTTGGGGAGCTTTAGAAGCATCTTTCCACAAAATTGCTGCACAAGCTTCGGGGGTCGCAACGGTATAAACGGCGTGTTCAAACATTAATAGTCGGTCGCCGACGCCAATTCCCAACGCACCGCCAGAACCACCTTCCCCGATAACGGTGCAGAGGATCGGGACATCCAAGCGGAACATCTCCCGCAAATTATAGGCGATCGCTTCTCCCTGCCCCCGTTGCTCGGCTTCCACACCCGCCCAGGCTCCCGGCGTATCGATAAACGTGAGAATCGGCATTCCAAAGCGATTGGCGTGTTCCATTAACCGCAGCGCCTTGCGGTAGCCGCCTGGAGCAGGCATCCCAAAATTCCGGGCGACATTATCCTTAGTATCGCGGCCCTTTTGATGACCCAGCATCACAACGGGACGCCCACCCAGACGAGCTACGCCGCCGACTAACGCTGGGTCGTCATTCCCACCGCGATCGCCGTGTAGTTCCATCCATTCATCGCTCATGGCCTGGATGTAGTCTAATGTACTGGGACGCCGAGGATGCCGAGCCAGTTGCAGCCGCTGGGACGGGGATAAACTATTGAAAATCTCCTCACGAAGTTGCACTGCTCGTGCCTCCAACTGACGAATCTGATCGGAGACATCGACGTCCTGATCTTCTGCAAGTTCGCGAATTTGGTCAATTCGTGCCTCTAGTTCGGACAGAGGCTTTTCAAAATCTAGAAGTAACGGCTTGCGCTCAGAAGAAGTTGACATAGTTCCTAGTCAGCGATCGGTGGTCAGTAGTGCAGCGACGAGCATAGGGGGTCGCCCTTACAATGCTCAGTAGTCAGTCAGTTGTCAGTAGTCAGCCGTCAGGAGTTAGGAGTCAAAGAAAGAAGTAACACTAGACAAAAAATAACTAGCCTTTTTCTATCAACTGACAACTGACTCCTGACTCCTGACTAATAAGTCAACAAAGGTCGGAATCCATGCCTCACGGAGGATTCACCGATTTGCTCCATCTTCTCCACGGTAATTTGATTGCGTCCCCAAGAAAAGTTGGTGTGCCACTTTTCAAATTCCAATAGCATCGATTCGGCAAAACAGGCGAATAACTGGCGTCCCGGAGCTTCCATCAAATTGACGATTTTCATAATCCGCCAGTCAATATCCAGGGAATGCTCAACAATCCCCCCATTGACGACATAGACGCCCGGATGCTGAATTTTTGTTGACAGGTTTTTCGGGTAGCCCCCATCAATCAGCAAACAAGGTTTTTTCAAAACCGTGGGATCAATTTCCATCCCTTTGGGCATACTGGCTACCCAAACTACAATATCAGCCAAAGGCAGCGCCTCTTCCAATCCCATGATTTTGCCTCTGCCGAGTTCCGCCTGCAAAGCTTGCAATCGCTCTTGCTTCCGGGCAATCAGCAACAGTTCTGGCACTTCAGTTCGAGCATCTAGCCAACGACAGACAGCGCTGCCAATATCGCCTGTAGCTCCACAAACCGCCACAGTTGCTTTACTGAGATCGATGCCCAGCTCTTTCGACACTTCTTCCAATTGGCGACAGATAATGTAAGCCGTATGGGTATTGCCGGTAGTGAACCGCTCAAATTCCAGTTTGATATTGCGAACCTGCTTACTTTCATGCAGGTTGAATTCTTCAAAAATAATCGAGGAAAAGCCGCCCAGCGCACTAATGTTAATGCCATGTTTTTGAGCATGAGCCATTGCGTTGAGAACTTTCCGGACTGCTGTCTTACCTCTCCCACTGGCTAGCATTTCTGGTACAAAGCAAGATTCCACATACCGACCTTCGATTTTTTGCCCGGTAATGCTGGTGACAGTGATGTGATCGACGATTTGAGGCGGAGCGCTACACCAAAAATCTAGCCCTTGATCGGCATATTCTGGGTAGCCAAGCTCTCTAGCCACAGATTGAGCGTGTTGCAAATTAGTAAGGTGACCGATTAAACCAAACATGAATGGTTCTAACTACGCCTCTGGATAGGAAAGGAAGGTGGAAGGGAAAAAATAGTTAAATACTCTTAACAATAGTACAAAAAATTGCCGCTCTTCTGAGCGGCAGGTTGATTTACATTGATAAATGGCTGTTTTCTTGCCTTCTAGCGAGCGAAAAGCTCGGATCAGACGTTTACAAGCGCGGGTTTTTGTTCGGTTGAGGCTGGCGTAGCGATCGGATCGTAGCCGAGCTGTTGGGTAATCCGTTCTCTGGCTAAAAGGCGGTACTCCCAAAAATGCTCTCCAGCGGCACATAAGCCGAGATACATATTTAGGAATTGAGGCTTTTGGCGTAAAATCAGCCAAAGCTGTCGCCAAAATTGACCGCGAATTTCAGGTCGCCGAATGCCCTGATGCCAAATTAACTGGGCGACTAGCCGCAGTCCTTTGCCAGCGGGGAAGTACATATTTTGCGTTCTTCCTGGCGGTGGAACGATGTTGAGGCATTGATTAAAACAGCGTCTGAGATAGTTCTGGGGTTCGTACATTGTCCAGAAGCCTTCTACATACTCTCTGGCAATGTCTGCTAGAGGTCGGCTGGGCGTAAAATTCATCAAGGAATTCTGATCGCCAACTTCGGTGATGCCAACTCCTTCTAATAAACGCTGCTCTTTTTGGAGCCGAGTCCACAAAGCCGTATTCGGCAAGGCCTGCAAAATGCCGAGCATGGGTTGAGGAATACTAGTTTCTTCGACAAAGGCTTGAATGCGATCGCCAGCACCCGCGCGTTCTCCATCGAAGCCGAGAATAAATCCTGCATAAATTAGCATTCCGGCTTCGTTGATCTTGCGACACGCTTCTAAAAGCGGGTTGCGGGTATTTTGAAGCTTTCGAGTGACTTGCAGGCTGTCTTGATCTGGGGTTTCAATACCGAGAAAGACGGCGTAAAAACCGGCTTTTTTCATCAACTGTAGTAGTTCATCATCCTCTGCTAAATTAACAGAGGCTTCCGTCATGAAGGTGAAGGGATAGTTGTGTTCCTGCATCCAAGGAATCAATTCTCGTAGCAGGCGCTTGACGTTGCGCTGATTGCCAATAAAATTGTCATCGACGATGAATAGGGAACCCCGCCAGCCTAAGTCATAGAGGCTTTGCAACTCTGCCAACACTTGAGCCGGTTCTTTGGTACGCGGTTTGCGACCGTAGAGGCTGATAATGTCGCAGAATTCGCAGTTAAATGGGCAACCGCGAGAAAACTGAATTGCCATCATCAAGTAGGCATCTCGCTTCAGTAAATCAAAGCGAGGAAGGGGACTTAGGGTAACATCCGGCTTTTCGATGGAGCGAAAAACACCTTTTTCTTGACCCTGCGCGATCGCTTGCAGGAAGTCCGGTACTGTTAATTCTCCTTCATCCAAAATCAGGTAATGCGCGCCTGAAGCGAGAGCATCTTCAGGAACAGACGTTGGATAAGGCCCTCCAACTGCCACCTTTTTCCCCAACTGGACAGCCTTTTTGATCAGGAAATGAAAATCTTCCCGTTGTGCCAGCATCGCCGATAGAACAACGATGTCGCACCACTCCCAATCGGCCTCCGTCTCAGTCTTCACATTGCGGTCATAAAACTTGATTTCCCAATCTTTTGGCAACAGTGCTGCAACTGTAATAATTCCCAAGGGAGGGATGACCGCTTTGAGTCCAGCGATTTCCATAAAACGGTCATAAGACCAAAAAGACTGGGGAAAAGTGGGGGAGAGTAAAAGTGCCTTCATTGACTCTGTCCTCAAACTAGATGACTTGCCTTCAGGCAATTCCCCAGTCTTACTATTGCACTACCTGACTTGACATCCCCCGCAAGCTATACTAGGAAACTATGCAGCGGCAAGCCCGTAGGCTGACATCCGCATGATATCGCGGGTAGTAAAGCCAATATTGCTCAGCGCTTCGCCGTATTGAATCATGAAGTCTTCAACCAGAGATTCTTTGTCCATTCCCAGAACACTGGCGTCCTTCTCAACTTCGTTAAGCATCCGCCAGACGATGGGAAGGTTCTGACGATTGGCTGCTTCAAATTCTGCTTTAGATTCCTCGAAATGGTTTTTCAGCCACACTTCGCCGTAGTTAAGATGGCTGTATTCATCTTTAACAACACCCTCAGTAATTTTACGGGCGAAGTCATCGGCAACCGGGATATAGATGTTGTAAGCAGCGATCGCAAAGCATTCGATAATTAATGCTTGAATCAACAGGCAGGTAACAATCCCGCCTTCTGCTGCCGCATCTTGGAAATTTTGGTGCAATCCGGAGAAGAACTTGCGAGCAAATTCTAAATCTGGCGTCACTTGGAGATTCCGCCCGCAGGCTTCAAATCCTTTCTTGTGACGATTCTCCATTTTGGATAAACGGATTAACTCCTCCTTATCCTCTGGCAGCAATTCTGCTAACTTGATGTAATTCTCATGAGCCTCTTGTTCGCCTTCAATCACAATCGCATTGATGCGGCTGTAGGCGTCCTTGTAGGTTTCACTGTGGAAATCAATTTCTAGGCTGGTTTCAAGCGACGGCATAAATCTCCTGTCTGCTCCTCACGAATAGGTCGGTCTCGGATCGACCTAAATTTCTGTGGAATAGTAACGTAACTTAATCTAATAATTGTACTGTACCTATCCTGGAGCCAAACGGGATCAGTCAATTTAAGTAAGTATTCATGCCTAAGGAAAATCCACAGGATCGATTGTCAGTCACTCAGCTTTCCCAGTTTGCAATCCCGCTGTTGCTGTTGCTGGGCGCTTGTGTCGTGCTACTACCGCTTGGCATCGTCTTCCTTACCTCTTTTGACGAAGTGGGTGCGACACCTGGAGGAAGCTTCTTTCCATCTCACCCCGGCTTTGCCAATTACCGCGAAGCTTGGAGGCGCGGTAACTTTTTATTAGCGTTTGCCAATTCAACCCTAGTGGCGCTAGCTGTAACGGGGTTTCAGACGATTACCGCTGCACTCGCCGGTTATGCGTTGGCGCGGCTGAAGTTTCAGGGGCGTCAGGCAATTCTGCTGATTGTCTTGGCTACGCTGGTAATTCCCTTTCAACTGTTGGTGATTCCAATTTTTTTGGTTTTAAAGTGGGGACACTTGATCAACACTTACTGGGCGCTGATTTTACCTACGGCGGCGAATGGATTTGGGATTTTTCTGTTGCGCCAGTATTTTCAAACCATTCCAGTGGAGTTGGAGGAAGCAGCGGCGCTGGATGGGGCAAACCGCCTACAAATTCTGTGGCGGGTGATGCTACCGTTGTCTCGTCCGGCATTGGTGACGCTGTTTTTATTCACATTTATTGGGGAATGGAACGATTTGTTTAAGCCCCTAATTTTTACAACGCGACCGGAATTGAGGACGGTGCAGCTAGCGTTGGCAGAGTTTCAGGAGCAATTTACGAATAATTGGCCTTTGCTGATGGCGGCTGTTGCGATCGCTACTGTACCTGTCGTGTTACTGTTTCTCGTCGGACAGCGTCAGTTCATTCGGGGGATTGCGGCGACGGGGATTAAGAATTAATCTGACGCTTGCAGGGGATGTCTTCTATATCCCTACAAGATATTGTGCATATATCCTGTCAATCTTGTTACAGTTTGTCACAATCAGGAGTATGCAGAAACTCGGTATATTTTTAATTGTTTTCTCTTTCCTGCCTTGGGTGGCAATCCTCTCAGTGGTGCCCTTGCTACCGCTAGCGATCGCCCAAAAAGCCATATTAGTTCCGATTCTTGCGGTTGTGGGAGAAGTTGCGTTTTGGGTGGGTTTAGTGCTAGTCGGAAAAGAAGCCGCAACCAAATATCGGGCTTACTTGAATCCGCGAGCAATTTGGAGGAAAGTTAAAAAATCGATCCGCCCCAAGAAAAGATCGAATTGACCTATCTTGGGATATCTCTGGAGAAACGCGATTAATCGCCTCTGAAGAGAGCGTTTTAGGCGTTATCTGCGATGACTTTGAGGCGAATCGTGCGATCGCCTTCATCATCCAAACTCACCTCCACAACTTCACCCGCAAGGCGTTCCAAACAAGAAAGGAGCGATCGCAAATGAGGGCTACTTGCGCCAGTGTCTACATACAGCCTATCGGTCAGACTGCCCAGCCGCTTCCAGGTCATGTAAAATTTGGCAATCGTCTGTTCCAGTTGCGCCGCCTGCTTCACCATATCGGCGGCGGTATTTAAACAACCCAGACGCAAAGCTTCCTCTAATGCCATTTCCACGTCAATAGAGGTGCGCTCAATTGCCTGAACTTGAGCGGCGGCGTCTAAGTATTTAGATAAATTCCGGGCATCTGATGTTACCTGTTTAACCGTATCGACATCGGGGTTCCCGGCGACTTCCTCTTTCAGGGCGCTGATGTGAGATTCAGGTAATTTCTCCATTTCCCGCACTAGAGGAGACAGAAAGCGAGGGGGAAGAGAACCCGCGGCTGCCTTTTCCTTGACTTCATCTGGTAGCAATTCTGAATTCATCGCTGTCCATTCGTCGGAGAGTTGCCGCACTTCGCGCCTAGTAATGCGATCGCCTTTATTCGCTGCATCTGTCACCAGTTGTTGGATCTCTGGAGAAGCTTTAGAGGTTTCAATGAAGGCGCGTTTGCTGAAGCTACGAATCGCATCCGGGTCAAGATGTCCCTCTTCTAAAAGGGTATCAGCACTATTTGCTAGTTGAATTAAGGAATATGCCTGACTTTTACTGATTTCCCGTTCTTTCAGCCAATTGAGAAATCCGGTACCGCGTCCGTCACCGCCTTGTTTCTCTCTATCTCGGACTATCCGCAAAATCCGCCCCCGCCAGATTTCTGTCTGCAAGTCGAAGCGATCGCACACCAGCCAAGCATTCTCTACCAGTTGCTGAAACTCAAACTCTGGAATCTGCTCATCCTCTGGATCGGGCAGATCGAAATTTAGATCGACTGGGTTCTGAAGGGCAGCAGCAAGTTCGCTGGGAGATTCGGGTGATTGCACCATTAGTAGCGCTCTATGGGGGTCGATCGCCTTATTATGACACAACCCGTAGCCGCAGACTCTCTAACACAAAAGCGCGATCTTTGCAACGTTAAAATATAAGTCAAATCTTATAGAGGTAAATATGTCAACTAGGACCAACATTGGAAAATTAATTGTGCGTACTCCAGAAATCTGTAGAGGTCGTCTGCGAATTGCAGCGAGGAGAGTTTCTGTTTAAACAATCGCCCTAATCCAACCCGAGCAACAGCATATTTTAAGTGCAGGTCGCTTAGAGCAAAATTCCCTCAATTGCTACCGTTGCATCTGTGGCTAAGATTCTGGCGTTTATTTTGATTCTTCAACCGGAGGTGTAGGGGAAGCTTGAGGAATAACGGTAGCACCTCGATATTTTAATCCCGATGTCGGTTGAGACACCGGCATATTTTCTGTTTTGCGGACTTTACAAACCTGACCCCGGTATTTTCCTGTAACTTCAACTTCTGCTACTTCAACAGTTGAAGGGGTGGATTCGTAGTTAATCCCGCGATAGCTGAGTTGAGTCTTGTCGTCTTCCTGAAATTCAGGCTGAGGCTCAATCTTAGGCTCAGATTGCGTGTCAAATTGAGCCTCGACTACAGGCTGACATTGCTGCAAAAGTCGTCTCGCGCTTAGCAGTACAACCAATAGCAGCAATACCTGAATTTGCCAAGGCGCTACAACCAAACTTACAAATAAACCAACAAGAGAAATTGCGGCGGCGAGATAGGAAATTTCGTCAGCAGAATTTTGAAGTATATAGACAGCTAGCAGGGTAATCGCTAGCGGCATGATGAAAGACAAGGACATATTTATCACTTCTGAAGTTACCTCTGAAACTAGAGTGCGAAGTGTATTTAAAAATATAAGCGAATTATTACTAATCAGCCTACTACTGGTGGATTAATTTGGCTCATCCTTTTGGTTGAACAGTTGAATCCTAAATCGGTCGTATTTAAGAACTGGCTGAGGTTCCAAGCAGAGAAGAAACTATCATAACTGGCGGGAAAGCGATCGCAGCCTAACAATACGGCGACAGATCTCTCTCAGCGCTCACTTTTGACAGCGGTGCGGACTTTGTTTATATAGCGAGTAAGACGAGAAAATCCCGCCTCTACTGGAATTTAGCATCAAATGAACAATACTTAGGAGACTTTTACTGCTAAAAACGATACAAAGATTCTGAATTTAGAAAATCTGTATCGCGCATAAACTCAAGAATCTCGGACGCGATCGCATCTGCGTGACTTCCCGCCGCATCATGACCGCAGTCGGGGATAATCTTAAACTTAGAGCTGGGCATACAGGCATGAAGTTTTTTGCCATCAGCAACTGGGAACCATTGATCTTGATCGCCCCAAAGAATTAGAGTCGGACAGGCGATCGCACTCAGGTTATCTTGAACGTTACGAATTAAATTCGGTTCATTCTTTACCAATCGCTGAATTTCTTGCGCCGCGTGTTGTAAATCCTCGGCAGTTTTTGTCAAAGCATTCGGAAATTCAACATACGGATAAGTAATCCAGTAAACTTCTTCGGGTGTGATTCGTGTCCAATCCACTACAACTTCCCGACGCCCGAAGGCTACAATTTGCCACAGTAGCGGTGCAAACAGTTGAGTCACGCGCAGATGATCCGCTATCTTAACTAAATCTAACGGCAAATCTGCTAATAACTGCATCCCCCAAAATGGCAATCGTTTGAGGAAAATCGGTACATTAATTACAACTAATCGATCGAATAAATCTGGATGCGCTTGGGCGGTGGCGAGGGTCACTAATGCCCCCAAAGATAGGGCTACCACAACAGCCGGTTCATCGCATAACGCTCGCACGATCTGCTCTAGTTCGAGCGATTGATGACCGAGTATTTCCGGGTGTGATGGCATCTCGGAAAAACCGTGTCCTTTCGCATCGAAACAGATGACGCGAAAATGTTGTGACAACGGCTCAATTGCGTAACGCCAATTGTAGCTCCAGCTCGCCATTCCATGCACTAAAAATAGCGGTTTACCTGTACCTTTTTCGCCATAAGCAATTTTTACAGGATTCCCGTTAGCATCAGAAATGGTTATCGTTTGACGCCCGTTTGGAAATGTGGCTTCCCACCAGTCTTTCTTACTCATCTGTTGTACAATTCCCTTGAGAATCGAATTCAAGGGTTAGCCAATAAACTTTGCTTGCAAGGAATTAAAAATATCAGATTGGAAAAGAGAAACGAATTAAAGTTTTTAATTTTTAATTTTTATTTAGTTATCGTTTGCCACAGCAGATTCAGGATAAAAAGACTGAAAGCAGCAATGCAAATCACAAAGAGCATCAACCCACCCAACAGCAGAATGATAAACCACCAATCTGCCTTTTGACTCTGCCGAGGAGAAGCGAGATGAGCTTCTAGAAGCATCATGTTTTTAGCATTCGCTTTCCAGGTAGCGTCAAAGAAATCCCCCAACACCGGCACAGTGCCAACTAAAGTCTCAAAAATAATATTTAGCACCATCCGCACCAAAGCTTCGCGCGGTAGTCCCAGCAGCGCTGCCTCCAGCACGATATATCCTGATAAGGCACTTCCTAGTATATCTCCGCCTCCAGGGAGCAGTCCAAGTAGAGGATCGATGCCCACGCGGTAGGAAGTTCCCGGAATCGCGATCGCATTATCCAGAATATAAGTAAGCGATCGCAGGCGCTTAATTCTAGCTGACTTGGCGTCCGTCGATCTTATAGGAGGTTTGGGAGGAGGCTGAGACATCAGAATCGATAATGGGGGAGTGAGTAGCGGATAGGGAAAAAATCGTTACCACCTACTACTGACGGAAAAGGAACAAAGCTTCGTCTTGCTATTGGAACGTCTTGCTGTTGGCATCAGTGTTCAACACCTCAAACCCATCCCTTCTGGAGGTACGGAAGACATTTCTTGCTCCATATCCGTTAGCGTTGTCAGCGTTGAGCTAGGAGTTGCAACTTGTTCGATTTGAGTTAACAGGGTTTGCGCTTGTGTCTCTCCCTTGTCAGCCAGTTGCTCTAGGTAGAGCTTGAGTTCGTCGGCAAGGGCACTGGGAAGGTACATGGCTACCACTCCGTCTTCCGGTGTGAGCTTCTTTTATGCATCATAGCTTCGTCGGGCACTAGAATTAAGCCCCGATTCTTGCAAGTTAACAACTTGCAAGTTAAATGTTTAAACTAACCTAAAATTTCTCCTCCTTTCAAGCTTTAATCTTCTATTCCCAAAGACGGTTGACATCCATCAGCGTGTTTGATAGCACCTATCTATAGGTTGAGATTGTTTAATAGACGACAGACAGCTTAGAAGAACTCGCTAGAATTAAGAACAGAGGAGGTTCAAATATTTCCCCTCTTTTCACTGTTTCATTTGATCGTGTTGAGTTTGCAATTATCTTTTTATGGAATTAAGTAGCCAGTCCTCTAACTCTTCTGACCAACCTCCTCCGCAAAGGTGGGCAGAGTTACTAGGAACTGCAATTGCTTTGTTGACTTTGACCTTACCTGTGTTTGCGATCGCTCACTACTCTCCAAGCGGCGCTCAAAGCTTGCAGCAGCAAACCAGCTATTCAATCCCGATACCCGAAGACTGACCTTCAAGATACAACAAATGGATATCGCGTAATCCTGGAATCTGGGTAAACAGAAGATTCTGTGTTGACCTTCTTCCCGTAGAATGCTCACAAGGGCTATCTGAAAGGATGAAGGATGAAGGAGGAATATTCTGATTCCTCCTTCAACAACGGGTGCGATTCGTAGCGGCTGTAAAGTAACTACGTTAAGCCTCTACAGCCTTCAAACTGAACATCAGGGCACCCCTAATACTTTGTGTTGCTTGGAGAAACTGGAGAAACGTTTTGGATTTAACACGCATTCCTGCTCAACCCAAACCAGGTCTCATTAACGTCCTGGTTGAAATTACCGCTGGTAGCAAAAATAAGTACGAGTACGATAAGGACTTACAAGCCTTTGCCTTAGACCGGGTGCTTTATTCTTCGGTGCAGTACCCCTATGACTACGGCTTTGTACCCAACACCCTAGCAGATGATGGCGATCCCCTGGATGGCATGGTGTTAATGGAAGAGCCAACATTTCCAGGGTGTGTTATTCAAGCGCGACCTATCGGAATGTTAGAGATGATTGACGGGGGAGATCGGGACGAAAAAATTCTGTGCGTTCCCGACAAAGATCCGCGCTATGCCCAAGTCAAATCTCTCAAAGACCTTGCGCCACACCGACTAGACGAAATCGCAGAATTTTTCAAGACCTACAAGAATTTAGAGAAAAAGGTCACGGAAATTCTGGGTTGGCAAGATGTCGATAAAGTGATGCCACTGGTGGAACAATGTATTGAAGCTGGCAGCAAAGGGTAGGCCTACGAGCGCTAGGTGAGCGAACTAGGAAAAAATTGAGGGATGAAGTGGTTTGAGAACGTTAGAATCAGCTTTAGCTGAGAAAACTTTTCATGCGCCGAACCCTAGTGCTGATAGATACAACATGAGGAAAGTGCAGGCATAGCAGGAGAAGCAATCAGCGCCTTGCACTTTCTCAATGGTGTTAATTACCTTTCTTGTATGCAGCGATCGCTTCTTCTATCAAAAATTCATAGTTGCACGCTTACTAGGGCAAATCTTGACTATGTAGGGAGTATCAGTATTGATAGAACCCTGTTGGATGCCGCAGGTATACTACCTTATGAACAGGTACAAGTCGTGAATGTCTCGAATGGAGAGCGCTTGATTACTTATGCAATCGCGGCACCTGCAAATTCAGGGGCAGTCGAACTCAATGGTGCGGCGGCTCGTTTGGGAATGAAGGGCGATCGCTTAATCATCATGACCTACGGGCAATTTAGCCCAGAAGAACTGAAAACTTATCAACCTAAAGTTGTCCTCGTAGACGGGCAAAATCGGTTAATAGAAGTCCGCCGCTACGACGATCTGCTAAGCGTGCAGCTAACTTCTTGAGCGAATATATGTCTTCAAAAGAACCAGCGGCACCAAATCCTCAAATCTCCAATCCTACAGCAAGTCAGTCAACCCAAGCTGACGCAGAGTTTGTGGTGCAGTTTTGGGGTGTGCGGGGCAAAATTGCCGCCGCTGGCAAGGAGACGCTTCGCTACGGCGGCAATACTCCCTGTGTGGAAATGCGGGTAGGCTCCAAACGATTAATTTTTGATGGCGGCACCGGCTTGCGGTTACTGGGTAATCAATTACTGCGTCAAATGCCGGTGGAAGCTTACGTATTCTTTACCGACTCCCAAAGCGATCGCATTCAAGGCGTTCCTTTTTTCGTTCCTGCCTTTATTAAGGGCAATTGTTTTCATATTTATGGGGCAGCAGGATCTGATGGAGCATCGATTCAACAAAGTCTCAGCGACCAGATGACGCCTCCGAATTTTCCAGTCCCTATACAGGTGATGCAATCAGAACTACAGTTCTACGATCTAACTCCCGGCGAGACGCTCGCGGTAGACGATATCACGATTGAAACCTGTTTAACCAACAATTCCCTGCGGACAATAGGCTACCGAGTTACCTGGCAGGGACGCACGGCTGTTTACGCTACGGGTGCAGACAACGATCCGAATGCCCTTGATGAAAATCTGCTGCACTTAGCCCGTGAAGCCGATTTACTCATTTGCAATGCGACTTCCCCGGAACTAGACCAAGGTTTGGGGGCAAACGGTGAGTCTTCTCATGCAGGTGACTTTGCGATTCAACCCTGCGAAAATCCCTTCTGGCAAACCTGCGTTAAAGCGGCTGATGCGGCTAACGTCAAAAATTTGGTGATGTTTAGCTACGAACCAGACTACAGCGATGACTTTCTCGACCAAGTAGAAGGACAAATCCAGTCGGCGTTTCCGAATGGATTACTCGCCCGTGAAGGAATGATTTTAGCCGTTGAGTAATCGGTCATGAGAGTGTAGAGTTTTGAGCCACAAAAGAGTTCTTTAATTCAAAATTCAAAACTTTTTTCTGGTAATTCAGAGTTTTGATCCCTCTTTTGTTACTTTAGGAAAAGAGGGATGAGTGACAAAAGAGTTCTTAAATTCAAAACTCAAAACTCAAAACTCAAAACTTTTTCCTAATCCTCCTCCTACCGACTACTGAAGACTGAAGAACTTAAAGAAGAAATCACCCGACTAATCTCCTGTAGTTTCTGGGCAACTTGACCGCTACCCAATAAAGTTTCTGCCTGAGTCAAACCGGATGATAAATCTGGGGCGAGACCGCAGTGCCATAGGTAAAAACCACCGTTCCAGATAGCTGCTTGCATAAGTTCGCTCTTGTTACCTTGCAGCACGGCTTGCATTTCTTGTACCAATTCAGTTGCGGAGTCTAGGGCAACTTCCTTTCCCTCAAAGCCGTAGTCACGGGGATGAAGCAGGAGGCGTTGCGGAGACGAACCGGGTTGCCAAGTTCCAATAATCGCCGTGCGATCGCGCGGTAAATCGCAGCTACCTTCTAATCCTTTCACCGCTGTGAAATACTGGGGGTTGCCTCGCAATGCCGAAGAGTCTTGAAACATCCCTTCCGTGGGAGGATGGACAAACCCTGCCACAACGTGAGCTTCCCCTGCATAGGGACACCACATTAACTCCATCGTTGCAAAGGGGGGACGTTTGCCAATTTGGTCGCGGTAGGGAACCAGTCCTGCCGCTTGGGGGAAATGCTTGGGCAAATAAACAAATCCGAGTTGAGTTGCCTCAAACACCTGCTGGACGACAGGGAGGGATAACTCAGCCCAATTGACACCCAACGCCTGCCAAATCTCAATCAGTGGCAAGCCTTCCTTGGTAGGCATCCGGTCGCCCCCGTGCATCACCACCGCCTGTCCAGTGGTTGCCAAGATTAAAGCTGTCAGTGGCGTTATGGGTGCCGTGCGCGATCGCCCATCGTAGGGCGTCCCCAGAACGATAACCGGGCGTTCTGAGTCGATGGGTTGCAGTTTTGGCCCTAGTGCGTCGTAAGCGTCTAACATCCCTGCCAATTCTTCGCCGGTGGGACGCTTAATCCGATGGGCGATCATAAATGCTCCAATCTGCGCTGGTGTTGCTTCCTGTAGGAGCATCATCCGTGTCGCTTCCTCAGCTTCGGAGCGACTTATATTTTCGCCCGTATGGACGCCACTACCCACTTTTCGCAGAATTTCCCTGAACTCATTACTCATAGTATTTTGTCGTAGTCAATCGTTATCAGTTTTTGCGAATGGCTAATTCCCAAAAGATTTTTTGCAATAGCCATTAACCATTAGTTAACAGGTATAGAAGCATCCGAACAGATTATTGTGTTGCCAATCGCTCCTGCAAATTGCATCGGGACTAACTCGCGTACCATCTGGCAAAAGTGCTGAATGGGGGGAATCAGCAAGCGATCGCGCGTTGTTACCATCACGACCTGACGAGACAAGCTGGGATCTGCCAGCGAGTCGGCTAAGTTTGGCGTCCCTGGCGCGGGTGTGGAATCAATGACTCGAATCGCCAGCGTTGCATCCTGGCGAGCATCTACCAAAGCTGACTGGGGCAAAAGGGCAATCAATTCTCCTTGCCGCACAACACCGCGAAAGGCATCAAGCGTATTTAACTCCATCACCGCCTGAAGATTAGCGCCTTGCCGCAAAAATCGCTCTTGTACCAAGCGTTGCATCCCGTACCCATCCTTAAATACCACTTGCGGGTAGTGAACGAGTTCTGACCAGGGCACCTGTTGGTACTTAGTCAGGGGATGATTTGCCGCCATCAAGATTTCGATGCGTTCATTGTATAAGACATCGACCACCATATCCGGGCTAGCCGTTAAAAAGCGGTTATTCATCACGATCGCGACATCGACCATTCCGTCTCGCAAAACTTTGAGAGCGCGATCGCTTCCAAGCGAAGTTACCCGCAGCTGCACCGCCGGGTAATCTCGGCAAAACTGCTGCAACACGGACGGCAAGTATTGGGCGCAAACCGAGTGAATCGCCGCTACACAGAGTTCGGGTTGCTTTCCTGCCAACAAGTCTGCTAATTCTTGCGTGGCTTGTTGCCACTCTTGACAAATTTTGCGGGCGCGGGGCAAAAAGCGTTCGCCTCCGACTGTTAGCTTTGCCTGAGCCGTGCGATGAAACAGGGAAATACCGAGATCCGTTTCCAGAGACTGGATTTGCCTGCTAATAGTGGACTGAGTGAACCCACACTTTCGCGCCGCTTGCTGAAAACTGCCGGTTTCAGCAACTGCTAGAAAGGCTTGCAACTGCTCTAGTCGCATGATATGTAGCCTAAATTACATTTAAAGCCGATGAAATGAATTTAGCGGATTTGCTTAACTGTTTTGGTAGGGCTTGATACAGCAGCTTAGTCAGGGTGGCACAAGCGGGTCTTACCATAGCATGAACGGGAAAACCCTTGGAAATAAATACGATATACGCCAATCGTATACTCAGCGAAGCGATCGCCTACGGCATCGCATCAAAATGAGTGATGAAAAAGATACCCCTTAGCACTCTCTGATGAATCAGCATGAAGAAACAAACATCGCTCCTAGTCGCCAGCCGAAACCACCACAACTTGCAACTGATCGCACAATTCTTGATTCAGGAAGGATATCCAATCCTCACCGCTGACAGCTTGGAGGAGTTTGAGCAAGCTTTGAGACATTCTGCACAAATCAGTCTCGCTATCGTAGATATCTGTAGTCTAGACAGTCGGATTTGCGAATGGCTGCGGCACGAGGCAATTCCCATTCTGATGCTTTCTAACCAGTCTGGCTCAACGGACTGGCAGTTTACACTGATCGCTGGCGCTGCCGATCATCGGATCAAACCCATCGGTAAAGCAGAACTACTGACGCGAGTTAGTTCGATTTTGAAACACAGATCTAAATTTGAGCTTGGGAAAGCCCGCGACAACCGGCTATTAAAAGCGGCACCCAATTTACAGAAGTCTAACCCAAAGGTAGATGACCTAGTTTTTAGAGACGCGCTGACAGGAATTGCTAATCGCCAGCATTTTGAAGAAATTTTAGAACGGGAATGGAGACGTGCAGCAAGAGAGGCAAGGTTTCTGTCGTTGATTATGATTAATCTTGATTTTTTTAAAGATTTTAAGGATACCTACGGACTTCAGCGAGGCGATTATTGTCTGAGAGAAGTTGCAAAAGCTTTAAGTGCTGCTGTGAAAAGATGTGGAGACGTTGTCGCCCGATATGGGGGTGAAGAATTTGTGACACTTCTCCCCGATACCAATCGCTCTGGGGCGATTGTCGTGGCAGAGGCAATGCGTTTAAATGTGGCAGATGTAAACATTTCCTACGCGAATTCTCCGATTGGCGACCGAGTAACTATCAGTTTAGGGGTTGCCACGTTAATTCCTGAGAGAAATTCCACCCCACAAGCCTTGATTGCTGAGGCGCAAAAGATGCTATCTGTAGCAAAAGAGGAAGGAAGCGATCGCTTCAAAATTTATCCGATTTCAGGCTAACCTCAAGATCCAAATAACTGAATATTGAGCCATTGTGAGCCATATCACGGCACTTATGACTGAATTACGATAGCACTAGAGAGAACCCAAAACAAAGGGGGAAATTTGAAGGAGCAACCGTTTATTTTGGCGGCAGAGCGAAACCCGTGCTACCTGGAACTTGTGGCTCAATTCCTCGGCAAAGAAGGGGATTGTGTCAAAAGTGCTAACCTTTTAGAGGCACTCGATCTAGCCCTAAGCCAGTCAAAAGCAATCGGTTTGGCGCTGGTGGACATAGACGGTTTTTACCGGCGTGTTTGGAAACGCTGCGAACGAATTCGGGATCGGCAAATACCCTTTCTAATACTCTTGCCTAAGCAAAGTGTCGCGATTGAGCAGCAAAACCTAGCTCACGGAATGCAAAGTACATTAGTTAAACCGCTAGTCGTCAAAAAGTTCCTAGTGATCGTTCGCAGTCTACTAAGAGATTAAGTATGAGCCGGATTTTGTTGCTTGTAGAGCAAAAAGAAAACCGCCGCCTGCTCTCAGAGTGGCTTGCTGGGCATCACGAAGTATTGCTACCTGACGAAAAAGAGACGGGGAGCCGAGGAGCTAAGGAGCAGGAGAACAACAGAGAAATTTTACTCAATACTCAGTCTTGTAGAAATGGGATAAATTGGCGTCTTCTCAGTTCTCAGCCGGAACGGGGTTTCCCCACCCTGGCTGCGCTGCTCAGCACTCAGCACGGGCAGGGTACTGTTCTACCCTTACCGCTTAGCCCTCAGTCTTTAATCCTGAACACAGCTTTTGACCTATGCGTCTTAGATAGCGTGGCTCTAAAGCAGTTTTGGGAAGAGGTGCAAGCTAGAAAAGCCGCTGAATTACCAGTTTTTCTGCCATTTTTGTTGATCGTTCCTCGTCAGGATGTGGGGTTGATGACTCGACACCCGTGGAAAAGTGTTGATGAGTTAGTCACAATCCCCATCGAGAAGATGGAGTTGCAGACGCGGATGAAGATGTTGTTGAGGACGCGACAACTCTCGTGGGATCTCAAACAGCGCAATGCTGAGTTAAAGGAGACAAATGAGCGATCGCAACAGGAAATTGTCAAGCATCAGCAAGCAGAAGCCCAACTCCGACAAAGCGAAGAAAAATTCCGGCAATTTCTAGAAGCAGCACCAGACGCGATCGCGATTGTTGGCGCAAGCGATCGCATCGTTCTCGTTAACACTCAAATTGAGAAAATGTTTGGCTATGAGCGCGATGAATTGCTTGGCAATACTCTGGAGATGTTGCTACCCGATTACATCCGGCGCGTACACGATCGAGAACGCACTGATTCCTGTTGTGAACCTCAAGTCCCACCGATGGGAGTGGGGTTTGAGCTATTTGCCCGACGCAAGGATGGCACTGAGTTCCCCGTAGATGTCAGCCTCAGCCACATCGAAACCCCGCAAGGATTTCTCGTTACTAGCATTATTCGCAACATCACCGTTCGCAAGCAAGCAGAAGAAGAAATTCACAAGGCGTTGGAACAAGAGCGACAATTGGGTGAATTGAAATCTCGCTTTGTGTCAATGGTTTCCCACGAATTTCGCAATCCGCTGACCTCAATTTCTCTGTCTGCCCATATGTTAGAACATTGCTCTAATGAATGGTCTCAGGAGAAAAAAAGCAAATATTTGCTGCGGATTAAAGACATCGTTAGAAATATGACCGACCTGTTAGAAGATGTGCTTTTAATCGGCAGAGCAGATGCCGGAAAATCAGAATTTAATCCAGTCCCCCTCGATCTAACAGAATTCTGCCGTAATTTAGTAGAAGAAATCCAACTGAGTGCTAGCAATCAGCACGAGATAAATTTTGTCAGTAATCAAACGCAATTCAAACTTGAAAATTTCAATACTGATAATTACTCTCTTCAAGGTTCTAATCTGGAATGTTTGACCGTCACTGAAAACGAATTTGAGACAATCGTTTCTATGGATGAAAAATTGCTGCGACAAATCCTGAATAATTTGTTATCAAATGCAATTAAATATTCCCCCGAAGGTGGCATCGTTCATTTTGGCTTGACTTGCCAGAACGGAGAGGCAACTTTCCAAATTAGAGATGAAGGGATTGGCATTCCTCCAGCAGATTTAGCGCGACTCTTTGAAACATTTCATCGAGCCAAAAATGTTGGCAAAATTCCTGGAACTGGCTTAGGGCTGGCGATTGTAAAAAGGTGCGTAGAAATACACGGAGGCAAGATAGCGGTGGATAGCCAAGTTGGGTTAGGAACAACTTTTACCGTAACGCTTCCGTGTTAATAGTTAATAGCGAGTGGCTATTAACTATTCACTGTCCATTCTTTTAAAGCGATCGCTACCCCTTCTTTTAATTCTGGGGTGAGATTTTCGGTGGTAGCGAGTTGCTGTAATTGCTGGTAAGCAATGGGAAATTTTTTGAGAGCAGCGATCGCGTGCAGTTTTACCCCTGCATCGGGATCTTCTAACAGTTCAATTAACTGGTTGATCGCAATGGCATCTCCTAACTGTCCCCATGCCATTGCCACCGCTTGTTTAACCTTGGGATCTTGAGCAGTTGAGCTTTCTGATTCAAGTGCTGTCACCAGGATTTTAGCGGCGGTTGGGACTAATTTTGGAGAATCCACTCGCCCTAAAACGGTGACAATTTCCTGCCATAGCACCGGAGACTCAACAGAAAGGGCTTGTTGCAAATACTCCAAGGCGGCTGCTGTTTGGGGGAGCGATCGCACGATGTCTACTTGCAAGCTAAGCGGTGTATTCGGGGATGAGAGTACCTGAAACAAGGCAGCGGCGGCTTCATCTGTTCCCAATCGTCCTAATGCGATCGCACTCTGCTGGCAAACTTCCAAATTGAAGTCAAATAGCAGCGGTTGCAGCTGATTTACTAGATCCAATTCTTCTAGTAAATCAGAGCGCATCCCCAAGCCAATTACCGCTTCTTTTCTCACCTGTGCGGCTGGATCTTGCAAAGCATCCATCAATACTGGTGGAATCCGGCTGTCGTGAAAGCTACCCAGTGCTTCAATCGCAGCGGCTCGAATCGCAGATTGGGGATCTTGAACCACGTTCAGGAGAGGCGCAATCGTTTCAGAACGGCGGATCTGAGCAAGCGATCGCACGGCTAACAGTCGTGTCTCTGGCTCTGCTAATAGTTCCGTCAAAGCCTCCACAGCCGGAGAGCCGATATGCGCTAAAGCAGCCGCTGCTGCCACTGTAAGTTCTTCATCCTCAGATGTTCTCAGCAGCTCTACTAAGGCGGTGATGACGGCAGGATTGTCAAATTCTCCCAGAATGCGACCAGCAAACCAGCGCTCCTCCAAGTCGGCGTCTTCGTCTTTCAGAATGGAAATCAAAGGTGCGATCGCGCCTTCCCCTAATTTGGGTAACACCTTCGCCACTTCCCACCGTTCCTGAAAATCCCCTGCATCAAGTACATCTAAAGCCAGGTTCAATAATTGCTCTAAGTAAAGCGAGTTAGAATCTTCTCCTGTTAACGACTCTCCTTGCCTTCCCTCTTCTTTGTTAAGTGGCAGTTGCTGCAAGCATTGGTTTAATAATGACCAGTTTTTTTGCTGTGCCGCAATAGTAGCCTGCTCTAAAACACTTAATAACATCATTTAAATCACTTTTACTCAATTTTAACCCGACACGCTTGACGTACACTAACGACCCTTGTTTCCTGAACCTGGATGCCTTTAAGTTTCACAAGCTAGTTTACCTAGAATCTTGGTGGAGATACTAGATTTGCCAATAAATCAGTATAGAGGCTGTGCTTGCTTTATTTTCACGAATGGAAACCTTTCTCAATCAATTCCTACTTCGTCTTTCAATGTAAAACAAGCATTGATTTAATGCTTTAATTTCATTATTAAATAATTTTATAATTAAAAAGCCTAGATTGCAGCCTTTTTCTTTTATAACTAATTTTTAAAATCAATATTGACTAACCGTATAGGCTTTTTGAAAATAGATAGTTTTATAAAATTGTTGTGTATCTCTACAATCAATATGTCAATAAATTTCTTCTTGTTCGCAGAGCCTCAAAGTAGGCAACTAAACATTTTGGATAAGACAAGCTGATGCTAATCACGATGGAAATGCGCTGGTTTGAGCGCGGCGAAATCCCCACAGAGATTGAACGCTGGTTCAATCAAGATAGTCTCGGTGGACAGATAAAGTCACCAGAAGACCGAGAAGACTAGTATTTATACTTACCTAACAGTAACTACCTGGGTATCAAACTGCGGCAAGGAAAGCTGGAAATCAAGTGGCGTCAAGCCGAATTAGAAGTGCTGCGTTTTGGGGATTTGGTGCAGGGGAAAGCAGAGAAATGGGCGAAGTGGACGTGTGAAGATCCCACCTCAAAATGCTTTATTCCCGCAGAGGTGGCGGGAAAAGAGTCGTGGATGAGTGTGAAGAAGATGCGATCGCAGCGTGTTTACCAAGACTGTGCTGTTGAACTCACTCAGCTAAATATTAATGGCAAGGATTCGTGGAGTTTAGCTTTTGAAGCTACAGGCGAAGATGACAAGCTAATGGATAACCTTGAAACGGTAGCTAGCCAGGTATTTCAAACTTACCAAGGTTCAAAGTTGCAAGGTAAGGATTCTTTTGCTTATCCTAGTTGGCTGTCTGTAGTTGGGGAGTGACGCTAGGGCACTAACCCAATCTATAATCTTTATTCACTCAACAGTATTAACCGTGGAATCGTAACGCGACGATTGGCAGTAAGCTATTTTACGGCGTTCGTGGCGATTCAACATGGCAACGATTAACGATAACTATCTCAAACTCAAAGCTGGCTACCTGTTTCCCGAAATTGCGCGGCGGGTGAATGCCTTCGCAGAGGCTAATCCTGACGCAAAAATTATACGGCTGGGGATTGGCGATGTCACCGAACCCCTACCAGAAGCGTGTCGCACGGCGATGATTAAAGCCGTTGAAGATATGGGCGATCGCGGTTCCTTCAAAGGCTATGGCCCAGAACAGGGTTATGCTTGGTTGCGCGAGAAAATTGCCTCACACGACTTCCAAGCGCGGGGATGCGAAGTTGATGCTTCCGAAATCTTCATCTCCGACGGTTCTAAGTGCGACACGGGTAATATTCTCGATATCTTCGGCGACGATAACGCGATCGCTGTCACCGATCCGGTTTATCCAGTCTATGTAGACACCAACGTAATGGCGGGACACACTGGCGCTGCTAACGATAAAGGCGAGTTTGGCGGCTTGGTGTATATACCCATCACCGCAGAGAACAACTTCACCGCTGAGATTCCTTCGCAGAAAGTTGACTTAATTTATCTCTGCTTCCCCAATAATCCTACGGGAGCAACCGCCACTAAGGAACACCTGAAAGCGTGGGTGGACTATGCGAAAGCTCATGGCTCAATCATTTTCTTTGATGCGGCTTACGAAGCTTTTATAACCGATCCCGAGCTTCCCCATTCCATCTACGAGATTGAAGGTGCAAGAGATTGCGCGATCGAGTTTCGCTCGTTTTCCAAGAATGCAGGCTTTACCGGAACCCGATGTGCGTTGACGGTTGTACCGAAAACGCTGAAAGCAAAAGCCGCCGATGGTTCCGATGTGGAACTATGGAAACTGTGGAATCGCCGCCAGTCTACCAAGTTTAATGGCGTGTCCTACATCGTCCAACGCGGAGCCGAGGCGGTTTACTCTGAGGAAGGACAAGCGCAAACAAAGGCGCTAGTCAACTTCTACATGGAAAACGCCAAAATTATCCGCGAACAACTGACAGCAGCCGGATTAGCGGTGTATGGCGGAGTGAATGCGCCCTACGTCTGGGTGAAAACGCCCAATGGTTTATCGAGTTGGGATTTCTTCGATAAGTTGCTGCAAACCTGCAACGTTGTCGGTACTCCTGGTTCTGGTTTCGGTGCTGCGGGTGAAGGTTATTTCCGCATTTCGGCATTTAATAGCCGGGAAAATGTGAATGAGGCAATGAAGCGAATTACCGAGAAATTTAAAGTGTAGGAGGAGCAGGTTTGATCGCTAATTTTTCCTTTTTTCGTTAAACTTATCAGTTAGGTCACAAAGGTTGTGGTGGGCAATGCCCACCATATCCAGTAGCTTAAGATAGCTCTAACGCTAGGAATTTTTATGCATTTATTACGAATTCAAGTGCCGGATTTTCGTGTTTTAAAGGCCGTAGACATTACTTTTGAAAACGAATTTGTTCCTACTGTTTTTCCATTAGGTAGCCAAAATGGGGGTGGAAAAAGTACACTTCTACAATTAATTTTTGTTTTGTTGCACTGTTCTGGTGAATCCAATAAAAAAGTTTTTTTGAAGAATATGCTTTATGGATTCAAGAGCAATAATGATTCAAATCAAAAAATATTAGCAATAATTGATATTTTTCATAATAATAAGGTCATCCAACTTAAATTTTTCTGCAACAAAAATTCTTATTTTGATAATATATCAAATTTAAATAATAGGGATAAGGCGTATGATGATGAACTTCCAAAATTTTCAGCTTCAAAAAAATTGGATTCGATCAATAAGGATATCACAAGACTACATAAAGAAATTCACATTTTAGAAAGAGATATTAATCGATTGAAAATCCTCAAAGGAATTAAAAATCATGACGAACGGTTGTTTCGTCTCAGAGAACTAATTGAAGAGATCAAGGAATCCAATATGAGATATTATAAAATGATATCACCTGTCAGAAGTAGACAATCTGTTGAAGAATTCCAAGAAGAGCTTCAAGGAATATTAGATGTGTGCAATTTAAATCTTGACAGATTCTTTAAAGAACGTGAAGAAGTAGAACGTATTATCCAAAGAGTGATGAAATACTTGCAATCCGAAAACTTAATTTACATATGTAATTATTATGCTAATGAGAACAAAGGAGAAGAAGAGGTTTTGCTTTGTCAGGTTAATAATATAGAGATGACAGAAGTCGAAAGTTTCTTGAAGGAGCTATCCCAAAAAGTATTTCTTGCAGCTCCTGCTACTCAAGTTTTTCTTTTCTTATCTCAGGAGTCTAGAAAACTATTATTCAAAGATAAAAATAGTGGAAATGATTATTATTCGCAACTTGAAGCTGCAAAATCTAAACTCACAGGTTTTTTTACTTATGATTTCCTGGCAGTAGATATCCTTATTGCATCTTTTAAAGCTGCTCGAGATAAAGATTTTAGAGAAGCTATAGAAACAGGTAACTATGGGAATAGTTATAAAACGCTAGTAAGTGATTTAAACTTAATACTAAGTAATAAAAAAATAAATTTAGACACTAATCTATCCGGAGTAACATTCAAAGTAGACAGGGATGGCGAGGATATGGAGCTTTATCCTGAAGATTTGAGTCACGGGGAGCTAAAAAGACTTAGTATTTATATGTGGATAAAGTATTACAACATAGGAAACGCAATTGTTTTAATGGATGAAATTGAAATCGCTTTTCATCCCGATTGGCAGTATCAAATAATTGCCGATCTTAAGCAATGGTCGCCAACAAATCAGTATATCCTTGCAACCCACTCATACGAATTATGCCAAGCTGTTACACCTGCTCATGTTAAGGAACTAGAGCCTAAACTGCTAAAACAAGAAGCCTAATACCGGATATGAGCCTTAGTCCAGAACAACTAGAGAAACACTGTCGAACCATTATTCAATCTTCTAAAATTAAAAATAAAATTGTTGTAATATGTGAAGGTGAGATTCAAAAAACTCAGGGTAGACCATCGCCTCAATCATATAAAAACATGGAGCATATGCCAGATGCAAACTTTTATAAGGCATGTGTTCCAAGATGGTGGAGTCAGAAGCTGCCCCAATTTTTCAACTGTGGAGATCGTAAAGATGTAATAGACACTTATTCCACTCTCTTAAACTTACATAATCAAGACAGTAGTAGTTCCTATTTACATCCCGATAAACTTTTTGCAATTATAGATCTAGATCTACAAATACAAAATATTCACGATTACAGTTTTGCAGATACAGAAGAAATTTTCCACGCTCTTTATAATAAATTCAAAATAAACGATGGAAATGCAGCATCTCATCGTATATGGGTTACAGGGTTAATTCATAAAGAAGCATATTTTTTAATACCTGAGCTTCAATCATTATTCAATAAATTTTCTACTTCTCCCCTCTATAATGAAAACCCTATCGTACTTAAAGATATGTATGTTGATATGGCAGATGCAATTATTAGTGACATTGACTTAAAGAATAATTTACCAAGAGCAGTTGATCGTATTAGTTGTTGTCCTGGATTAGATTGTAGTGAAATAGAAAAATTAGGAAAGTCATGGAAATATCAGTTTAAAAATTCCAAAGATGATAGGGAGAAAAATGAGTTAGTCCTAGCTTTATTAACAATCAAAAAAGCTAAGGATTATTGGAATAAAGTTCAGCCCTGTAGCGAATGGACTCGTACACACGAAGCATTTAGGGAGCAAATTTCGTTAGAGATAGGAAGATTTTATTCAGAACAAAGTAGTGACCCTAAATACCATATTCCTTTTTTTTTGAAAACCCTATATGAATTTGTTTAATTATGCACAGGATAAGCAAAGTTCACAAAGCTTGATTTATCAGTTAATTTTAAAACTCGCTCATTCACATTAAGGATTGCAGGCAGCAATGCTGTCACATAGAGTAGATGTAAACTCTGTGTGGTGCAGCCCTGAATCAAGTCGCCTGCAATTCCGGTAAATGCGATCGCATCTTTACTGCAATCGCTCCCATAAATTCAAGTCAAGGCGCGATCGCTTAAATAAATCGCGATAAAGATGCGAGCATACGTTGTTTGAATCAAACCTTGACAACTTTCCACAAGATGAAACCAACTACTGCAACTGCAATTCCACCCAGTTGTAGTACGTTATGCAACACCGCACCTGAAATTCCCAGGAAGACCAGTACAATTGATACTGCGAGCATTCCTAATCCAATAGTGACAAGGATTTTGCCCCATTGAGGAGCTTTGCTATTTTTCGGTTCGTTCATAAGTTAGGAGTGTATGAATATTTGCCTAGTCAAGAGCCTCTAAAAGTCATGTAAATCTCTGAAATTATTATATGAGAAAGTGGTTCTGCTGCCGATTAATTTGCTACTTTCACTATCAAATTATGATAAGTAAAGCTCAATTAACTACAAGCTTGAATTGCAACTAACATCCTCAGACTACAAAAAGTAAAGACCAGCGCTGGAAGCTTTGAGTAAAGTTGTATGTAAGCGGGAATGCGCTCTCAAGAAGAGTACGTTAGCGAAGCGTTGCATAACAAATCGCGCAAATGAATAAAGGGAAAAGTGCGATTGCCATTAGGTTGGAGCGAATAGTGACATTGTTTAGTACAGCTCTGAATGAAATTATTTGCAAGCTGAACACATATAATCAGAATAAAGGTGCGATCGCTTCCGCACGACAACCCTAACCAATTAACTTCTCATTCTCAACCAGCCAAAAATTTGCTCTGCTGTCAATTCAAGCTCAACACCGTCTAACACAGCTAAGCGATCGCTCCCATAAATTGACGGGATTAATTGTCGGGAAAGTGCGATCGCAAACTATATCAGGGGGTAGAGCTTGGTATGGCGGGGTGGTCTACCTTAAGGTTCTATCCAGTTCATGAGAAATTTCTTAGCCTGAACATATAGCCCACTCGTGCATAGAAAAAAAATTTGTATGACAACCGACGTTTCTACTGATATCAACAAGAACAAAGGTATTAATGGATCGCTTTTGACTGGCGCTCTACTGATTGTTTTGGGGATAGTTGCGATCGCTGTACCGAATGTCTCGACAATTGTCGCTGAGACTTGGATTGCTTTGATCTTAGCGAGTGCGGGAGCGACCAAGGCAGTATATGCCTTTCAAACCCGCGAGCAAGGAGGTTTCATTTGGAAACTCCTGTTGAGCGCCCTCTACATTGCTACAGGCGTGATGCTATTTTTCTACCCCTTAACAGGTGTCCTGACGCTGACTCTGTTGCTAGGTAGCTTTTTGCTGACCGAAGGTGTATTTAACCTGATCCTGGCATTCCGGGTGCGTCCGCAACAGAATTGGACATGGGTACTGACAGACGGCATCATTACGCTGGTGTTGGGCGCAATGATTTGGTTCCAGTGGCCCTTCAATGCCCCTTGGTTGATTGGAACCCTGGTGGGTGCCAGCGTTCTGTCCACAGGAGTTTCTCGCGTGATGCTATCGCTGAATAAGCGTTCTGCCTTGAATGAGTCTAACCAAGCTGCTTAAGCCTAAAGCGCTGTGGTCAGGTGTAAGGCGGGTAATGTATTAAGAATAATTGCCCGCAAGTTCCCTAGAAGCGATCGCATCCTGATGGTGATCGCTTTTATCTCAGGAAGAGTGCGATCGCGTCCTTAATTCAAATAATTACTCAAGCGAATCCTGATACAAAGTTTGCAATAAATTTTCTAACTTCTCTTCAGGACAGCACTCAATCAACGCTTCAAAAACTTCTAACAATTTTGCAGCACTTTCTCCCAAAGTGGGACTCAATCCCCAAACATCTTGTACCCAATCTTTAGGACGTTCATCTTCAAAAATTAAGCGTTCTAGAAGTTGCTTTGATTCTGTCTTGGAGGTAGGCATCGGGTTTCGCTGATGGGTAAAAATATCATCAAAATCTCTCCATCATTAAACAGCATATAAGTGATTTGCTCGCCCGCATAGCATGAGCGGGCAGTACCAATCTACTGCTCAGATGATTTCAGTTTGTGCGCCGTTCTCAAAATTTGTCCAGCTAAGATAGCCGCACCGAAGCCATTATCAATATTCACTACGCCCACCCCTGCTGCACAAGAGTTTAGCATTGTCAGGAGTGGCGCAAGTCCGCCGAAACTCGCACCATAGCCGACACTGGTGGGAACTGCAATCACGGGACAATCAGCCAAACCAGCGACGACGCTGGGTAAAGCACCTTCCATCCCGGCAACGACGATTAGCACATTCGCCGATTCAATGACGTGACGGTTACTTAACAGGCGGTGGATACCCGCGACGCCGACATCCCAGAGGCGCTGCACCTGGAAGCCACAAAGTTCTGCTGTAACCGCTGCTTCCTCAGCGACGGATAAATCGGCAGTACCGGCACAGAGGATGGCAATTGTGCCCGAATACTGGGGTTCTAGAGTGGCAGGAGAAATGGCACAGATTCGCGCCGAAGCGTAATATTGGAGACCTGCTACTTTTTCCTGCAACTGGGCATAAACCGCCGGTTCAATCCGCGTTGCCATGACGACAGGGTTGCGCGATCGCATCGCCTCCATAATCCCCGCAATCTGTTCGGGTGTTTTTCCTGGCCCCCAAATCACCTCTGGAAAACCCGTTCGCAAGGTGCGGTGATGGTCAATTTTGGCAAAATCGCCCACGGGTTCAAAGGCAAAATGCTTGAGTTTTTCTAACGCTGCTTCTGGGCTAACGTCACCAGCGGCAACCGCTGCTAATAAGGATTGCAAAGCTTCAGGTTGAGTCACGACTTCAAATTAAGGATAGAAAATGCAAAAACAAGAATTGGCGATGTAAATTTTGCCGTTAATCGGTCACTTTCAGCTCATAAACATTCCAGAGGGCACCGCCAAGAGAAGAGTATTTGATGCCGGTAACGCGATCGCGCACGGCTGACATTGACAGCGGGTTGACTAGATAAATCATCGGCAAATATTCCTGCGTAATCCGTTGAGTTTGGGCATAGATTTCTTTGCGCTTGACCTCATCTAATTCTTGGGCAGCTTTAATGTACAGACGCCCAATTTCCGCCTCCCAAGCAGCCACCTCTCGACCCTGAATCGGCTTTGACCCCGACACAGCATCCTGATTGAAGCTGTGTAACCCGCCATCTGGCAACCAGACATTCGCCCCATTATGGGGTTCAATGCCGCCAGTAAAACCGAGCAAATAACATTCCCAATCTAAAGTGTTTGCGAGTTTATCTACAAGCGTGTTGAAGGCAATTGGGGTAAAATCTACTTGAATGCCAATTTGGCTCAAACTTTGCTTAATTTGCGCTCCCAGTGACACGCGGGTTTGATTTTCAGCATTCGTTATTAATGTAAACTGCACCCGATTTCCATCAGCGTCTAACAACTGACCTTGATTATTATATTTAAACCCTGCGCTTAATAGTAATTTCTTAGATTTTTCGGGATTATATTCGTATACTTTCAGACCTTCTGCCGAAGTTATATAGTAAGAGCTTTGTACAGAAATTGGTGAATTTTGCATTTCACCCAGACCGCGCAAAGTGTTGTTAATCATCGCTTGCCGATCGATGGCATAAGCAACCGCTTGTCTGAATGATAGATTATTGAACCAGCGAGATTTAACTGGATCGATCAAAGGGCGTCCGTTCCGGCGTCCTTTATTTAGATTAAAAGAAATAAAAGTCGTGCCCGATCGCGGTCCACCTGTATAAACTGTAAATTTTCCGCGCTTTTCTTCTTGCTTTAAAAGTGGAAAATCTTCAGGACGCAATCGCCCCCACCCGTCAGTCGTATCTAAACCATTAGAGCGGAACTGAAGCAGCTGAGTATCCATATTTTCCGTAATTTGCCACACGATCCGATCGATGTAAGGCAACTGATTGCCTTGTACATCTCGTCGCCAGTAATACGGGTTACGCCGAAATACGACCCGTTCGCTAGTGGTGTAACTTTCTATTTTATAAGGGCCATTAACAATTATTTCCGCTGGATTGGTATCCACTCCCCAGATAGACATCAACCTGGGTTTTTCCTCTGAGTTTTTCGACTTTACCGCGTCCTCAAGGGCGTGTTTTGGCAAAATCACGATCGCATCGCTTTTTGAGCCGGTCGTAGTTCGCAAAAAAGGAGCAAAGGGTTCTGGCAAAATAAATTCAACCCGCCGTGCATCTAGCTTTCTGACTTGCGGAAAAGCACCAGATGTACCAATTTTTAGACTATCTCTGGCATCGGTAAGAATCTCTTTATTAAGAACCACATCTTCATACGTGAAGACAACATCATCCGCTGTCAGTGAATGACCATCTGACCATTTCAATCCTTCTCGGAGGGTAAAAACGATTCGCCGTTTATCCTCTGATATTTCCCAAGATTCAGCTAATGCAGGCTCAATTTCACCCGTAACGCTATTTTCAGACGTTAATCCTTCGTAAGTGAATAGAAAAACATGGGGAAATTCTTGATTAAGTACCCAATTAAAAGTTTTGGGATCGCTTAATGTGGCTGTCACCAACTGGGATACTTTCTCAGTTGCCTGAGATTTAAGTAAAGTTGGGTGACAGCCGAATAAAGCAAAAGGGAAAAGCAAAAAGCAAAAAGATAGAAAAAGAGGAAGCAGGAAATTAATCTTTCTTTTCCCTGCGCCCAATTGTTTTTTGCCTTGTTTACGGAATGTTTTTGTTTTCTGCGACTTTGAGTTCATAAAGATTCCAGAAGGCTCCACCAAGGGCAGAGAATTTAACGCCCTGAACGCGATCGCGCACTGCCTCCATTGAAAGCGGATTTACCAGATAAATAAAGGGTAAATTTTCCTGGGTAATGCGTTGGCTTTCGACATATATTTCTCGCCGCTTACTTTCATCAAGTTCGCTGGCACCTTTAATGTAAAGGTTTTCGATTGCCAATTCCCAGTCATCAACCTCCCAACCCTTCAGCGGAGGTTCTCCAGCTTGCGGTCCTAGGTTAAAAGTGTGTAAACCCCCTTTAGTTGTCCAAGTGTTTGCCCCACCATTTGGCTCAATACCGCCACCGCCAATTTTGCCAATATAGCTATCCCATTTCCGTTGGGTATAAACTTTTTCAATCAACGTATTGAAGTTAATCGCATTAAAGTCTACCTGAATCCCAACTGCGCCAAGGTCTTCTTTAATCTGAGCACCGATAGCCTCCCGCAGCTTATTCCCTGAATTGGTCAGCATACTAAAACGAACTCGATTGCCATCTGCATCGAAAAGTTGACCCTGTGGGTTATATTTAAATCCAGCTTTTCGCAGCAATTCTTTCGCCTTTTCTGGATTATAGTCGTAGACTTTGAGACCTTGCTCTGGGGATAAATAGTAAGGACTTTGCTTATAAATCGGTGAGTTTTGCGGTTCTCCCAGCCCTCGATAGAGATTGTTCAGCATTTTCTGACGGTCGATGGCGTGAGCAACCGCTTGGCGAAACTCAAGCTTATTGAACCAGCGAGACTTAATTGGGTCTACGAGAGGCTGATTTTGAGAATTTTTGGCTTTATTTAAATTGAAAACCAAAAAAGTCGTGCTGAGTTCTGGGCCACCCGTGTAAATTTTAAATTTTCCCCGATTTTCTTCTTGCTTAAGGAGAGAATAATATTCCGGCGCGATCCCTAGAGTATCTAAACCGCCAGAACGATATTGGATAAAAGATGTGTCGGTATTTTCGACAATTTGCCAGACAATGCGATCGATATATGGCTGTTGATTACCCTGAGTATCCTTGCGCCAGTAATAGGGATTTCGTCGAAATGTCACCCGCTCGCTAGTTTGATAGTTTTCTAGCTGATACATTCCATTGACAATAATTTTTTTGGGATCGGTGTCGATTCCCCAGCTAGACAGAAACTTGGGTTTTCCATCTGAATCTGTAGTGACAATGGATTCTCGCAGCGCATGAGCAGGTAAAATTGCAAGTCCGGTGTAGCGCAAAAACGGGGCAAAAGGTTCTGGAACTGTAAATTCAACCCGTCGTTCATCAAGTTTACGGACAGTAGGCAGCAGGCGATCTTTGCCAATCTTTAGAATGTCTCTAATATCAGTAGGAATTTTTTCGTTGAAATAGAGTTCATTGTAAGTAAAGATGACATCATCAACGGTCAGTGGTTGACCATCAGACCATTTCAAGCCCTCCCGCATGGTAAAAACAATTCGCTTTTTGTCTGGGGCGACTTCCCAAGATTCAGCTAAGGCGGGTTCAAGTTCACCATTGCCGTTTTCAGTAATTAACCCTTCGTAAATTAAGCTAAAAACGTTGGGTGATTCTTGACTTAGAACATAGTTAAAAGTTTTTGGATCTTGCAGAATACTGTCCACCAACTGCGGCACCTGAGCGGCTTTTGTATTAAATTGATTCAGGCTACAGCTATGGAGCGCGATCGCGCTTATCATTGCCAGCATGACAGCGAACAAACGACGCCAGATTAGGGGAATAGTTGCAGATAATTTCATAATGATTGTCTGTACGAGTATTAATTAAAACTTACTGAGACTCTAACCAACCGAGGAAATCCTGTGTGCGGCTAAAATATTTATCCGCGCCAGCATCACGCAAAGCGGCTTGAACTTCCGGCGGATTAAATTCTTTAACATTGGCGCTGAGGAACACTTTCCTATCTGTGGTATGCAGCCGTGCATGATTAAGAATGCAGTGCAAAATCAAGTTATCCGTTGGGTCTTTGTTGATAAAACGTGTATCTAAGCTTGCCTGAAGCATATCGCCAGTTAAGGGAATTATCTCTGCCTTGGTGTTGAGATGATCGAGGGCTTGAAAGAGACGGTTTTCGACATCATTGAATAGCGCCTGATTCTCAATTAAGGCCTGTTGTAAATGAGAAAGGAGAGACTGGGCGTGGGATGAGGTGATATCTCGACGTAACTGGCTGATTTGTTTTTTTAGTTCATCCATAAAACGATTGCGGCGCTTCAGTTCATCCTCTAATGCAGAGAGAGCTTCCATGCAGCAAATACTTGGTATCGCTATCTGGACTGATGTGGTCGGATTCTCTAGCAAAGTATTCGCTTGGGAGTCGCGTCCTGTGGCAATGCTCATCAAGAAATTTGTCTCAACGTAAAGTATTACCAAGAAGCGCCACCTTCAGAGTAAGTATCTCCATCTTCCAGCACCTGCAACAAACCGATGGTTGCCAATTCTTCCGATCCTGGCGGGGTTTCCGACTTCCAGTGATAGGCTAAGTCTCGCAGCCAAGCTTCAACGAGTGTCTGATGGTATGGCCCAAATATCCGTTTGCTGCTAAATTCGGGGTCGTAATGATTAAGCACTGTAGCAGTCTTAAGTACGCTAACGGGTTCCGATAAATTAGCCCCGTCCCCTTGAAAAATCTCAATGTTTTCAAGGTCAGCCAGCATGGCAAAGGGAATTTTCGTGTTCGCCGCTTGCAGGTAGGATTTTAGTTTCTCGATCGCCCATTGTTTGGCTTTACTATCTTTGAGTTTAGTAGCTTTGACTTCAACTACTAGAACCGTTTGCCCTTCAGGGTTGCAGGCAATAATATCAACAAGAGAATCGCCCTGAGTAAGTTCAAATCTTCCAGCTTCCATTGCCTTAATGCTCCCAGCGCGTTGAGAGTCTCTGTCTTATCCGCCTCTCGTTCATTCCTATCCTAGACATTTTCAACCTTTTGACTCGATAGGTTTGAGCCAAGTTAATCGGAAGCTACCAGTAAGGCTACAGCATAAGCTGCGATACCCTCTTCGCGCCCAACTGAGTCTAATTTTTCATTTGTAGTGGCTTTGATGCCTATTTGGTCGGGTTTTAATTCTAGGACATCGGATAAGCGATCGCGCATCTTCTCAATATGCGGCTTCAGTTTCGGACGTTCTGCCACTACTACTGAGTCAATATTCTCAATTTGCCAACCTCGTTCCCGAATTAGCTGATGCACCTGCTTGAGCAGTTCCAGACTATCAGCCCCTGCCCACTGGGGATCTGTCGGGGGAAAATAATGACCAATATCGCCTAAACTCAGGGCACCGAGCATCGCATCCATAATCGCATGAGTCAGCACATCGGCATCGCTGTGCCCCAGCAATCCTAATTCATGCTCAATCTTCACTCCTCCCAGAATTAAAGGACGCCCAGTAACTAAGCGGTGAATATCGTAACCGTTTCCGATGCGAATCTTAGCCATTTATCCGTTTTCAGCAAAATTTCAGCAAAAATACTTGGCTTGGCGACTCGAAGCCGCAGCTACACAAACGAAGTCCGCGCAACGCGAGACTATAAAATTATTTCGGCTTGAAGCCTGGGTCGGCAGGCTTTGTTTGTATAGCCCCAAACTTACAGTCTGAGGGCATCGAAGGACTTTTGCAAGCGGTAGGACTAAACGCTGCGACTATATCTGCGCCATATCCGTGTATTCAGTTAATAGCTCATCGTAGGTAAGGCTATCGGTTTCCGCTTGGGGACTCCATAGCAGTTCAAACACCATCAGGTAGTCAGGGGAGATGGACGCTACTTTCTCTAAAGCTGACTTCAAAGCTTCAGCGGTGCGAATTTCTTCAAATAACGGCTTGTCATCCGCTGTTCCGACGAGCAACGTGACCACAATATAAGCTGCTGGGCCATCATCCAAGTCAGGCATCGCGGGTTTTTGTTGTCTGACTCTACCACCCACATTTGTAAGGGTTTCCGCACTAAATTTGCTGCGTTCTTGTATAGAAACTTGGTTGAAAATTGCCTCGGCGTCCTCTCGACTTTTCACCGTCTGCGAACTCGCTAGAACATGAGTCCAATTTTCGGGCGATCGCAATAATGCCAAAGCTGATTCTTGTAGCAGCTGCACCAATTCCTCTGAAGTATCGGTATCAACATTCAGGCTCAGTTCCGTCAGCTGAGATTGAATGCTTCGAGCTTGAGCCAGCAACGCCACCTGTATCTTACTGACCGTAACCGTATCATTCTCTAGCTCTTGAGCCGCACTCCCACCCTTCTTCTTCAAAAAGATGAAATAAGCCCAAAGCCCAATACTCCCAACTGCCAACAACATTAATAAGAAAAGCCAAGGAAAGTCACTCGATGAGTTAGTAGCGTTAGAAGAATAGCCAGAATTGGTTGGTACTTGAGCGGGAACAGAATTTGCCGTTCCCGGTACAGTTTGAGGGTACGTTGATTGATTCGCAGGAACGTTATTGGGATAATAATTCGGCGGAACGCTATTGGGATAGGTATAAACGGGCGGCGGTGCAACGGGAACCGGCACGATGACAGTGCTTCCCGGTTGTCTATAGTAAGGTTCATTCCAAGACGAGTTCGGGCGCGTCGGTTGAGTTCTCACTGAGGACGGCGGGGGAGTGGTTCTTTGAAAAGAGCCGCCGCCTGCTCGTCCACCTGTATTGCCCCTACTGGGCTGCGACGGTGTAGAGTATCTGGGAGCGGAGCTACTCCCGCTACTGGAGCGACTGGGACTGGAACTAGAACGCGACGGTGAAGAGCGAAAAGAGCCGCCACCGCTTCGTCCGCCACTACTTCTAGCCTCGGCTTCATTGCCAATCTTCAGCCCGGTTTCTTGATTGCCGATGGGCAGATGAATATTCACACTGTTGACTACCGTGAAACTCAGGACTGTAGCCCAAAGCAACTGAAGTTTTACGTTTCGTAGCATTTTCGCCGTTCCATTCTTCTCCTCTACGCTAGCTTTTTCTTATCGCTATTGTCGAGATAGAAGATTAAGACGGAAAGGTCGAAGTCAACGTGCGGATATCTTTAGATTAATTTATCAATAGACTGTCGCAGAAATGACGTTTTTCTCTACTCACACCTTCTGGGAAACTGACACAAGCATCCCAAATCTTAAACCTGGGATACTTTCACGAATATCCTTCTAAGCGCTTGAACCACTCATCAATAATGTTGAAAACTATCGCACTCCTCAAGCAAATCGCACTGAATCAAAAACCGTAAAATAAATTTACAGTTTCATTCCGAAAACCATTTGAAATAGGTTGGAATCATTATCCAGATAGCTTTAGCTAACTTTAGCGATTAGCCCAAAAATTATTTCAGGGCGGATCTACGGATAAAGTTAAACTTAAGTCAGCGCCATTACTCCTAAATGAGTTTTAAGCCTTAATTAACCGTGTTAGCGATCGCTCTTGTGGCGGAAATGCGCTTAGCTTGCATCCGAGTCAGTAAATATTTGAAAATAATGATGCTTTCAAAATTGAAGCAACCTCGAAAAATTCTTATTTTCTCGATTATAGGTTTAGGTCTAGCGGTAGGAGCTTACCATGCTTGGTTTTTTTTGCGAGACTACCAGACCTTATCGCAGGTGCAGGCAGATCAAGAAAAGATTGCTATCTATCGCCAAAAGACTCAAGTGACGCCTACCGATCCTCAAGCCTTTCTCAAACTTGGCGATGCCTACATGACGTTTTGGGAAAGTTCAGGTAAAGGGATTCGGATCGCTAACCAGTTACAACAACAATCTTTGGCATGGCAGTGGCTATTATCTAAACCGAAGATGCTCAGCGAAGCTGTATTAGCTTATAACAAAGCTCTGCAACTTGACCCAAAGTTGGTTGAGGCCCGCTATGGTCTGTGTTTTGCGTTAGTTGAACAACGAGAAAGTGCAAAAGCGATCGTGCATTGTCGCTCTTCCGCCGAACAGCAACCCGCAAAAGCCAAGAATCATCTATGGTTGGGGCTTGCCTTAACTTATGAAGGTCAATGGAACGAAGCAGAGACAAGTTTTCGCAAAGCTCTTGAGCTAGAACCGAAGAACGACGATGCATACTACTTGCTAGGTAACGTCCTGCTGGCAAGCGGAAAAACCAATGAGGCAGTAGACGCATATCGTCGCTCGATTGAATTAGAACCCAATGCCAACCTGACATACCTGCGTTTAGGTGACGCTTTTACTGTACAAAAAAAACCAGAGGAAGCCATTGCTGCCTACAAAAAATCAATTCAGGTTGTACCTAATTATCATCTGCCTTACGAGGGGCTGGGGTGGATACTGGCTGAACAAAACCGATTAGATGAGGCGATTGTGGCTTACCGCAAAGCGATTGAACTCTATCCTTTCTATACAAATGCTTATCAAGAGTTGGGACAGGTTCTGGTTAAACAAAACAAATTAAATGAAGCAGTTGCTATCTACCGCAGAGGCATTGAACTGAAATCCAAAGATAAAGATAAAGACGGAGACATCTATTATTTTTTGGGAATAGCTTTGATGAAACAGAAAAAGTTACCAGAAGCGATCGCAGCTTTTAAGCAATCCCTGAAACTCAACCCCAATGATGCAGATGCCCGCCAGAGCTTGCAACAGTCAGAAAAACTTAGAAAGTCTCAGATTAATCAACAGGGAGGTAGTAGACGATAGATATGGGTTGTAGTTTAGTGCAACTGCTGTATCATCTGACACCTCAAGTCAGAATGTAATTGGACATTCTCAACAGTAATTTAAATGAAAAGATTTTGGTGGAAAGTCCTGGGAACACTCTGTGCCATTGCCGGGATTCATCTCCTGACAAAGATGTTCGATATCCTTCCTGCTTTGCCTCCTGAAAGGCGATTGGAATCCTTCTTATGGGGAAGCGGATTGATAGGGATATGCTTCGTCAGTGCAAGCTTGTGCTTTTTCCCGCGCAGCCATTGGATTAGTTTGCGAATTCTGGGCGGGTATGGGATCGCAGCATCCATATTCAATATTGTTGAAGGATTTCGTACCGGTGACTATTCCAAACTAGGGATAACTTTGTTTTTTTGGCTACCCGGTTCGATTTACTTGATCTGGAGTGGCAAGATGACTAACTCAAAGAGCGATCAATAATGACGATAGACAAATCTTTGGCATGGAAGAAACTTTTGTGGCAATGGTTAGTTGCCTGTATCGTAGCTAAACTGCTGCAAATCATTGTGGACGGAGTTACTGGAGCGGTTGCATCAGCAACAGGGGGAGGAGCCACTGGCGGTAGCACTACCCTTTTGTCGATTCCAAAGCAAATGTAATTTGTACAATTTAAATAGGGGTTTAAATGAATAGAATTTGGTGGAAAATACTGGGAACACTCTGTGTCATTCCTGGGATATATCTCCTAACAAGGATGTTCGATATCCTTCTTATTTTGCCTCCTGAAATGCGACTAGGATTTTTGTTGTTTGCAAGCGCAATTATAGTGATATGCTTCCTCAGTGCAATCTTATGTTTTTTCCCGCGCAGCCAATCGATAACTTTGCGGATTTTGGGTGCATATGGTGTCGCAGCAGGCATGCTTATTATTTTTGAAGGATTTTGTACCCATGACTATTCCAACATAGGGATAATGTTATTGTATTGGCTATCAGGTTCGATTCACTTGCTCTGGACTGGCAAGATGACTGATGACTAACTCAGAGAGTGATTAATAATCGCGATTATTAATTCTCTAGTACGGCAGAGATGTTTGTGGCAATATAGCAATTCTATTTGAGTTTTGAGATGCCAGCAGTTTAGATACCTGACTTGTTAGAAAAGTCGGGTATCTCGCGTTTAGAAATTATTTATGATTGCTATAAACTATCCACAAATTAACCTAGAAGCTATTCTTTGGGGCGATGGCTAGTTCTAGCGAGTGGAAAAGGACTGCACAACACTCTTGACATCATTTCCCACAGCGTTACTGCTTAAGAATAGGCGATCGCCATTGAGAACAAATCGATAAATATGGCTTTCACGGAGGAGCGGAGTGTGCCAAACCAGTTGTCCGCTTGTCGCATCGAATGCATTCACCCGACTATGGTTCTTTGCTGAACCATAGAAACCGAGAGCGCTAAAACCTTCGATCTCCATATCACCTGTATAGATAATATTATTCGCCAGAGCGATGGGTCTGGGTTCCCGGTCATCCTGGCGCGATAAGGTAAATTGCCGACGCATGGCACCCGTCTGTCGCTCCAGAACGACAAATCGCGTACTTGTTTTAGCATCACCATCCCAAATGAATACTTCGCGATCGCTAGCTATTTTGGCTTCACCGCCCCGCATTGTATGAGTCCAGCGTTCCTTACCCGTTTTTAAATCGAGTGCCTTGACCCAACCAGGTTCCTTTCCTGCACGGTCTTTGCTATACACTGCCGGATATACAGTGTCTCCTAAAACTGTGACATCCGTTAGCTCAGCTGAGGTGTTCCAAGTCCAGAGGACTTTGCCTGTAGCGGCATCCAACCCGGTGAGTTGGTATCCTCTTTGGGGCGTACTGGGATTAATTAAGATGGGCAAAAAGACTACCCCATTTTGAACCACGGGCGATTTGGAGTCTACACTCTCAAAGGTAGAAACCATACTGTCTTTGGGGGTGACAAACTTCCAGAGCAGTTTATCTGGAGTCCGGGCAGAAATTTCGTTGCGATCGCTTTCTACTCCCTGTTTGACATAACTGTTGAGAATGAAGGCTCCCTGAAATACTCCGATCGCTCCCTCAAAGTCTGGATTGTCCAGTGGCAATACTGCTTTTGTTTTCCCTGTGTTGGCATCAAGCGTCACCAGGTTTTTGGGATCGTCAACCAGCGACAGTGCCCCAAAATCGCTGGCATAGATAGTATTACCCTCTACAGCAAACACCCTGCCAATCGGCTGCTGACTCTGCCATTGCACCTTCCCTGTGGCAGGATCGAGGGATTGAAGAGCTGAAGGCTTTGTATTCCCCGTTGGCACGAGCAATCGGCTTTCTGTAGGGATTAGTGCCGTACTAGCGTGTAGGTTTACTGACCACACAGGCTGACGAGTCGATGCCGCACTAATGGCAGAAGCGATCGCGTGGTAGCCCAGCACCAGCACTACACCTACCAGTACATATTTGAAAAGCTTTTTAAACACCGGGACGACTCCACTTCAACCTGAGAAAATCATAATTTGGAACAAACTAAACCCGGCTGATTTTCTCCATAATTTAAGCTTTTTAGCCTGCAAGCAGTCAGTTGTAAAACTTGAGATTAAGCGATCGCTACCAGGTCACGGTACTCGCTCAAAAGTTCCTCTTGAGTAAGTGCATCAGTTTCTACCTGAGGACTCCAGAGTAGTTCAAACACCATTAGATAGTCGAGGCTGATGGCTGTAACTTTCTCTAAAGCAAGCTTTACAGTATGTGCAGAATTGAGGTTTTCAAATAACGGCTGATCGTCAGCCGTGCCGATTAGCAATGTTACGACGATGTATGCAGGTTGTTCTTCATCTGGATCGAGTTCAACTTGTTGCTGGGTAACTTTGCCATCTACGTTAGAGAGGGTTTCAGCCGTAAATTTGCTACGTTCTTGTAACGAAAGTTTGTTGAAGACTGTTTCAGCTTCCTCCCGACTAGAAACTGTCTGTGAACTCCCCAACACATGAGTCCAGCATTCGGAATTTTCTAGCAGTGCTTGCACAGATGCTTGTAGTAGCTGCATCAACCCTTCCTGGGTTTGAGTATTAGCCGTAAGACTTAATTGAGACAATTTTGATTGAATCGTACCAGCTTGGGCTGTTAGCGCTATCTGTAGTGTGCTAACGGTGACGATATCATTTTCAAGCTCATTCTGATTCATGGTTTTTGGTTTTTGGTTGGAACTGGAATCTTGCAACCAAGCAGCAAATAAATCGGGACGGCGATCGCGCGTTCTCTCGATTTGTCTGTCTCGCCGCCAGCGTTCAATCTCCGCATGATTCCCCGATAGTAAAACATCCGGCACCTTCCACCCGCGAAAGTCAGCAGGACGGGTGTATTGAGGATAATCTAACAACCCCGCCTCGAAACTTTCTGCTTTTAAAGACTCTTCCTTCCCCACCGTTCCCGGTAGTAGGCGAATGGTGCCGTTGAGTAGTGCCAGCGCCGGGATTTCTCCACAAGTCAAGACAAAATCCCCTAAAGATACCTCCCGTGTCACCAAATTCAGCACCCGCTCATCGACACCTTCATAATGACCGCAAATAATTACCAATTGGTCATAATTGGCTGCCAATTCTCGAAACAGCGGTTGCTTCATCGGTTCTCCCTGCGGCGTCATCAGGATCGTCTCGCGTCTGGCTAGAACTGGCAGTGACTCCACAGCACCAAATATCGGCTCTGGCTTCATCAACATCCCTACTCCGCCGCCGTAAGGCTCATCATCCACGCGGCGGTGTTTATCGGTGGCAAAGTTACGGGGATCGATCAGATGCACAGAAGCAATCTGTTTGGCTAAAGCTTTCCCTAACAGTCCCGAACTCAGAGGAGAGGAGAAAAAATCTGGAAAAAGAGTAACAATATCAAATCGCACAGCAGAAGTCGGTGATAGTTAAGTAGTAGGTTGATTTTACCCATTCCCTACGAATTCCTACCGATTACCCACTACCCGGTATCCCTAATCGCAAGATAATGTTAAATATTTTATAAAAAAAGTTGACTCGATCTGGCATTATGCATATAGGATTAAGCCCAAAAGCGACAAAGTAGGGGCGATCTGTAACGTTTGTTACTCAACAACCTAGAAAAACAATTAAATTGTTTGGTGATGTTGATGGAACGGCTGCCAGAAAGATTGATAAGGAAATTGAGACGATTGACAAGCGTGAAAGTAGGGATTGTCCTGGTGAGCAAGGGGGTTAGAGAGAGTTGAGCAAGAACCATGCATCAGGATAAATTAGCATTCCTATCAACTGGCAGAACGATAGTATTCGATATCACCCTATGGTCAAGAGCAACATGATGCTTCAGTTAGAACCTCAATCCTTAGTACAGAGGATGCCCCAATCAACGAAAACCGCCATCATGGTGATCGGCGGTGCGGAAGACAAAGTTCACGGACGAGAGATATTACAAACCTTTTTTAATCGTGCTGGCTCGACTGATGCCTGCATTGCGATTATTCCGTCAGCATCCAGAGAACCTGCGGTGATTGGCGATCGCTACCTCACCATCTTTCAAGAAATGGGTGCGAAAGTCGTGAAAGTGTTAGATATCCGCGAACGGGAGCAGAGTTACGATCCCTTGATGCAGGAGTACATTGAAGAGTGTACAGGGGTTTTCATGACTGGAGGCGATCAACTGCGACTCTGTGGACTGCTTGGCGAGACGCCATTTATGGAAAGAGTCCGATACCGCGCGCAACTGGGAGAGATTACGCTGGCAGGAACCAGTGCAGGAGCGGCGGTGATGGGACATCATATGATTGCGGGAGGTGGTAGCGGCGAGTCTCCCAATCGTTCCCTAGTCGATATGACGCTAGGGTTAGGGATTTTACCGGATGTGATCGTAGATCAACACTTTCACAATCGCAATCGCATGGCGCGTCTAATTAGTGCGATTTCGGCTCATCCAGACAAATTAGGGATCGGGATTGACGAAGATACCTGCGCCTTAGTGGAGGCAGATGGTCTTTTGCAGGTAGTCGGTAAAGGCACCGTGTCTATCGTCGATCCTGGGGAGATATCTCACACGAATCAATCTTTAGTGGGAGCAACCGACCCGATTAGTATTTTCAATCTACGGTTGCATATTCTCAGTTATGGCGATCGCTACCATTTACACCAGCGAGTCATCCTGCTACCCGATGGCTGATGAGTGAATATTACTAGCGGTACTTCAATTCCAAATTTAAAACTTGTCATGATTGCCTTTTTGGCAAAAAACTGTTCGTGGAGAACAGTCTAGTGACTTTTTAAAGCTGGAAACTAGGGAATTGCTTAAAGTAGCAGCGGATTCAGTAAGGGCGAAGCCTTTCTGGCAAAGTTTTCTCTTAAAAGCAGCAGATGTGAAATCGCTTGCATCTTCGTCCCTACCCGCGATTCGACAGCCCACATCCTCTGAATCACCCGCAAAAGTAGCCATGAGAATTTTAAAAATCCAGACATTACGGGGTCCCAACTACTGGAGTATTCGACGGCAAAAATTGGTCGTCATGCGCCTAGATTTAGAAGAACTTGCAGAAAAGCCATCCAATCAGATTCCTGGCTTCTACGAGGGATTAATCCAGGTGCTGCCAAGTCTGGAAGAACACTTCTGTTCCCCTGGCTGTCGAGGTGGTTTCTTGAGCCGAGTCAAAGAAGGCACGATGATGGGACACATCATCGAACACGTTGCCCTAGAACTCCAGGAACTCGCTGGGATGCCATCTGGCTTTGGTCGTACCCGCGAAACAGCCACCCCAGGCATTTACCAGGTGGTCATTGAGTACCACGATGAACAAGCCGGTCGCTATGCCTCCAGAGCCGCCGTGCGCCTTTGTCAGAGTATTGTAGACACCGGCACCTACTCCGCTCAGGAGTTAGCACAGGATCTCAAAGACCTGAGGGATTTCGCACGGGCTGCTGCCCTCGGTCCCAGCACCGAAACCATTGTCAAAGAAGCCGAAGCGCGGGGAATTCCCTGGATGCCTTTAAGCGTTCGCGCCATGATTCAGATAGGGTATGGCGTCTACCAGAAGCGGATGCAGGCGACTTTGAGCAACCACTCTAGCATTTTGGGTGTCGAACTTGCCTCCGACAAAGAAGGCACCAAAAAAATGTTGCGCCAAGCCGGGGTGCCGGTTCCGCGCGGCACGGTAATTCACTACCTGGACGAACTTGAAGACGCCATTCAAGAGGTGGGGGGATACCCAATCGTCCTCAAGCCCCTCGACGGCAACCACGGACGGGGCATTACTATCAATATCACCGACTTCCAACAAGCAGAAGAAGCCTATGATGCTGCCAAGAGTGCTTCTAAAACTCGCTCGGTGATTGTTGAACGCTACTATACTGGAAGCGACCACCGAGTATTGGTGGTCAACGGCAAATTGGTGGCAGTTGCGGAACGAGTCCCCGCCCATGTGGTAGGAGATGGCACATCCAGCATCGAGCAATTGATTGAGCTAACCAATAGCGATCCCCATCGGGGTGAAGGGCACGATAACATCCTCACCAAAATTGAAGTAGATCGCACCACCTTCACGCTGTTGCAACGGCAGGGGTATACCCTGGAGACCGTGCTACCCGCCGGAGAGATTTGTTATCTGCGGGCAACCGCCAACCTCAGCACTGGCGGGATTGCTGTTGACCGGACTGACGAGATCCATCCCGAAAATATCTGGCTTTGCGAACGAGTCGCCAAGATTATCGGGTTGGATATTGCTGGAATTGATGTGGTGACATCCGATATCAGCAAACCCTTGCGAGAAATGGATGGGGTGATTGTTGAGGTGAACGCCGCCCCCGGATTCCGGATGCACGTTTGTCCCAGCCAGGGTTTGCCGCGAAATGTAGCTGCCCCAGTGCTAGATATGCTCTTTCCGCCTGGAGCGCCCACTCGCGTTCCCATCATTTCCATTACTGGCACCAACGGTAAAACAACAACGACTCGTCTAATTGCCCACATCTTCAAGCAGACGGGGAAAACGATTGGCTACACTACCACCGATGGCACTTACATTGGGGATTATATGGTGGAACCGGGGGATAACACCGGCCCTCAAAGTGCCCAGCTGATTCTTTCAGATCCCACAGTAGAAGTGGCGGTGCTAGAAACGGCGCGGGGAGGGATTCTCCGCTCTGGTTTAGCCTTCAGTGCTTCTGATGTGGGTGTCGTCTTAAACGTGGCTGCCGACCACCTGGGAATTGGCGATATTGAAACGATCGAAGATATGGCTCATCTCAAGAGCGTCGTGGTGGAATCGGTGATGCCAGAAGGCTATGCCGTCCTGAACGCCGACGATCCCTTAGTAGCAGCGATGGCGCGGCGGGTGCAAGGACAAGTGGCTTATTTCACCATGAATCCAGAAAATGAGCTGGTGCGAGAACATACCCGTCGGGGCGGTTTGGCAGCGGCTTATGAAAATGGCTATTTGTCGATTTTGAAGGGAGATTGGGTACTACGGATTGAACAAGCGGTGAATGTGCCGCTGACGATGGGGGCACGGGCACCTTTTCAGATTGCCAACGCGCTAGCGGCGAGTTTGGCGGCTTTTGCGGAAGGGGTGAAGATTGAGGAAATTCGTCAGGGCTTAAATACGTTCCGCGCTTCAACTGCTCAGACACCAGGACGGATGAATATGTTCGAGATGGGCAAATATAATGCTCTGATCGATTATGCTCACAATGCAGCCAGCTATGAGGCGTTAGGTGGTTTTGTCCGCAACTGGCCTGGTGAGAGAATTGGTGTGGTGGGTGGCCCTGGCGATCGCCGCGACGAAGATTTCGTTACTCTGGGCATACTCTCGGCTAATATGTTTGACCGCATCATCATCAAGGAAGATGATGATACGCGGGGGCGTCCTCGCGGTGAGGCAGCTGCCTTAATCTCTCAGGGAATTCAGCAAGAAAAGCCAGATTCCCGCTATGAAACCATTCTGGATGAGACGACCGCCATAAATACGGCGCTGGAGCAAGCTCCAGAAGGCAGTTTGGTGGTCATTTTGCCAGAAAGCGTCACCCGTGCGATTAGCTTAATTGAGGCGCGTCGCCCTCAAGGGGAAAACGGACATCAGCCGGTTGCACCGTCGATAGAAAATCAAAATAGCTTGAAGGCGTCTGTAGCACAGACCCTTTAAACGCTCATCAGTTATGTATTTGTAGGGACACGGCAATGCCGTGTCCCTACCCGTTATTTGAGGTCTTGATTTTCATCTGATGGTTCCTCGTCCACGCCCCTTACTCCGTCCTTGAAGCCGCGTAAAGTCTTACCCAGCGAACTTCCCAGTTCGGGAATCTTTTTGGGACCGAAAATTAAAATCGCTGCGATCGCGATTACTCCCACTTCAGGCCATCCTAAACCAAACATACCCGTTTCCTGCGAACTATCCACAATCAACTATAGGAGACTATCGAGCGCCTGGAGGAAGATAATCTCTTGTAATGGGTATTTCCAACCATTCGCTAAGTTCTTGGGTTAACCATTCGAGTTCCGCTTCATGGATGCCGCCACTCTCAGCGTTAAGTTCATACTGCCTTAATCCTGCCTCAATAATGATTTTGCCTGGAACATCAACCCGGTTTCCTTCTGAGTCTTTTTTATGGTGTTTCGGGATGTATACCAACCTGTTAATATCCTGTCTCAATGCTGGACGAGGACGATGGAATTTAAATCCAAATATTTCCCATGTCAGTGAAATTTGCTTTTGATTGCTATAAAGCTGCGATCGTCCAAATAACGCAAAGAGAATCTGCCAGCTCATACTCACGCCAGCAAACCAAAAGGGTAGTGAAAACAACACCATAAACAAGTTGAAGCCTAGTGGTGCAAATAGGACAGAGCTTGTCCACACGAAGATGAATGAATTCCAAGCGATCGCAAAAAAGCACAACCCTATCGTAGAAGCAGTAAGTCCCTTCGGAGGGATACTAATTTTAATAAAATCTGCATTTTTAGTCAGTGAAATTTTGCTACCAGTTGGTTTCTTGACAACTAGAGGAAAGCTATCTGCTGTTGGATGTTCTTGTTTTAATGCTTGTAGTGCTTCACTAGCAGAAGCCAAGCGTCGATTTAAGCTGGGATGTGTCATCCGCTTTAACCAATTGATTAAAACAGGACTGAGATTGGCAGTTTTTTCAAATTTAATTTGCAGGTTATCTGTTTGAGGTAAATCAGCAGGATGTTGACCTGTTGCCAGATAAATTAAAGTTGCGCCTAGACTGTAAATATCGGATGCGGGAACTGCACGTCCGCCAAATTGTTCTGGCGGCATATAACCATAAGTTCCCACAACTGTAATTGTCCCGCCTTCCCTGGCGGCGAGAGTCTGCACCGCCCCAAAATCAACTAAATAAACTCCGCCAACATTATTACCAGAACGGCTGGTTAATAAAATATTGCTGGGTTTAATATCTCGGTGGATAACTGGAGGTTGACGACTATGCAAATAGTTGAGAATTTCGAGAATTGCAGTGCTAATTTGCTTGATATCTGCTTCGCTGAAAGTTCGTCCTCCTTTGAGATGTTCCTCTAGAGATTTCCCTTCCACGTAGGTTTGGACGAGGGCAAATCCTTTGTAGTTCGGTGAATTTAGCTCAAAATAATCCAGGTAGCGCGGAATAGCTGGATGTGTCAAAGATTTTAAAGTTTCCGCTTCCCGTTCAAATAACTTAAGATGCTCCCACTCAAAATCACTGCCAAAAGTCAATAGTTTGATTATTACTAATTGTTGCGTTTTTTGGTCACGCGCTAGGAGTGTGCGTCTTCCAGCGCGTTTTCCAAGCTGTTGTTCGATTTGGTAGCGATCGCCAAAGACTTCACCCTTCATACTTATCGCCTGCCCCTAGCTATTAGCTGTTGTTATAACTCTGGGTTATCGCGCGTGGCAAGCTGATATCCTTAACCTACCTGCCTTTATTACTGGATTCTTGTACGCTAAAGAAAACAAATTTTAAAAAAATGCTCGAAACTTCTAAGCCTTCCCTACGCGAACAACAACACCCTCTGATTCGCAATTTAGCGGACACTATCGAGGCAGTTTGGCACCGCCATCTCGACCTTTCTCCCTACCACCTGCCAGAAGAGTTGGGGTATGTGGAAGGGCGATTAGAAGGTGAAAAGCTAACGATTGAAAATCGCTGCTACCAGTCGCCGCAGTTCCGCAAAATGCACCTGGAATTGGCAAAAGTCGGCACAATGCTGGATATTTTGCATTGCGTGATGTTTCCGCGTCCAGAATACGCGCTGCCAATGTTTGGCTGCGATTTAGTCGGGGGACGGGGACAGATTAGTGCCGCGATCGCCGATCTTTCTCCTACAAGCAGCGATTCCGCTAGCGCGGATAACTACGCTTCACGCACCTTACCGGCAAACTATACCGCTGAACTTCAGGCACTACCAGCCCTTCAATTTTCCCAACCGCGCGAACTACCCGCTTGGGGCGCAATCTTTTCAGAATTCTGCATCTTTATTCGACCCAGTAATCCAGAGGAAGAAACCCAGTTTCTCTCTCGCGTCGAGGCGTTTTTAGAAATTCATTGTGTTAATGCCAAAGCCGCCAAACCCGTTTCTGCCGAACAGCAAGCTGAAATTTTGCAGGGTCAACGCAACTACTGCACCCAACAGCAGCAAAACGACAAAACGCGTCGAGTGCTAGAAAAAGCCTTTGGCGAGGAGTGGGCAGAACATTACATGACGACCGTTCTGTTTGACTTACCGAGTGCTTAATCTGCTAGTAAGATTCCCTCGCCAGATTGATGCCTACCTCTTAAGATTAATTAATAAAAATAATTTCCTTAGAGGCTATGGCACAGGAATCTGGCTCCAAGAATCAACCATTCGTAAAACCTGTAGGGCGGTGGGCGATCGCGGTTGTCGTGGCTGGTGCTTTAGCAACCAGCGGCGTTACCGTTTACAACCTCTATGCCTTGCGAGAGGCTGCTCAGCAGCCGGTGCCAGCAGTAGAGCCGAGTACGCCTCCTAAGCTTGCTGTGACTGCCTTGGGGCGTCTGGAACCGCAAGGGGAAGTGATCAAACTCTCTGCTCCTATGTCGGTTCAGGGCGCTGCTCGCGTGGATCAACTTTTGGTCGGTGAGGGAGATAAGGTCACAAAAGGTCAAGTGGTGGCAATTCTCGACAATCGCGATCGCTTACAAGCAGCTTTGGACAAGGCAAAACAACAAGTCAAAGTCGCCCAAGCCGATCTCAATAAAGTTAAGGCTGGAGCGCAAACCGGGGAAATTACCGCTCAGAAGGCAGCGATCGCTCGTACTCAAGAGGAGTTACGCGGGAGAATTGCCACTCAACAGGCGACGGTAGCTCGCTTAGAAGCCGAACTGCAAGGGGAAAAAAATGCGTCTGTTGCCAAGATTGCCCGCCTGACTGCCCAGATGGATAATGCGAAAAAGGAGTTTGAGCGCTATGAGCAGCTATATCAACAAGGTGCAGTTGGAGCTTCTCTCTTTGACACCAAGCGCTTAGAAGTAGAAACGGCACTTCGGCAACTCAACGAAACTCAAGCAACTGCTAACCAGAAAGTAGCCACCCTGGAACAGCAAATTAACGAAGCCAAAGCCACTGCTAAAGAGACAATCGCCACTCTAGAACAGCAAATCAACGAAGCGAAAGCAACGTTAGAAAAAATTGCGGAAATTCGTCCCGTCGATGTCCAAGCAGCGCAAGCCGAAATTGAGAACGCGATCGCATCCGTCAAACAAGCGCAAGCCGACTTGGAATCAGCTTATGTCCGCGTACCTGTTGCCGGTCAAGTTTTGAAAGTTCATACCCGTCCTGGAGAAACCATTGGTAATAATGGAATCGTCGAAATTGGGCAAACCGATTTGATGGTTGCTGTCGCAGAAATCTATGAAAGTGATATCGGAAAAGTGCGGCTAGGGCAGCAAGCGACGATTAACAGCGAGGGCAATGCTTTTGCTGATGAACTCAAAGGAACGGTCAATCAAATTGGCTTGCAAATTGGGAAAAAAGATATTTTAAATACCGATCCAGCCGCAGATGTAGATGCCAGAGTGGTGGAAGTAAAAATTCGCCTAAATGCAGAGTCCAGCCGCCGCGTTGCCGGTCTAACTAACTCTAAAGTCACCGTCAAAATTCGTATTTAGCTATCTGTACTAATGGCTTTTGAACAATTAGCCATTAGCCCCTTGCCAACAAGTTTTGTAGAATCATGCCAAAAATTCCTCTAGCCTGGTTACAGCTTACCCGTGAAAAAATGCGGCTGCTGGTGGCACTTGCCGGTATTGGTTTTGCTGACATTTTGATGTTTGTGCAGTTAGGGTTTCGCGATGCCCTTTTTCAAAGCTCCGTAAGCTTGCATGAAAATATGCAGGGGGACGTTTTTTTGGTCAGTTCCCAGTCCACGGCTTTGATTGCCATGAAAAGTTTCCCACAGCGGCGACTGTATCAAGCTCTCAGCTTTGACGGAGTAGAATCGGTCAGTCCAGTATATCTTGGCTTTGGCTTGTGGAAAAATCCAGAAAATCGCCGCACTCGCCAATTGATGGTAATTGGATTTAATCCCGCAGCAGAAATTCTAAATTTACCCGAAGTTAAAAATAACCGAGATAAAATTAAACTTCCAGATGTTGTTTTATTTGATGAAGCGTCTCGTCCAGAATTTGGGGCAGTTGGTGATTGGTTTAAGCAGGGAAAAACTGTTGAAACAGAAGTAGAAAGCCGTCGCGTCCAAGTACAAGGCTTATTCACGCTAGGCGCATCATTTGGAGCCGATGGTAATTTGATAACGAGCGATTTGAACTTTTTTCGGATGTTCCCTAGACGACAGAGAGGATTGATTGATATTGGAGTGGTTAATTTAGAAGCCGGTGCGGATGTAAGTCAAGTTATTCAAAATATGAAGGAGTCCTTTAATTTAAAGAAGAATGATGCGAAATGCCAAGACTTAAAAAATATGGATAAAGATTGTACAGATGTACAAATTTTGTCCCATGAAGAATTTATTGAGTTTGAAAAGACATATTGGCAAACCAGTACATCAATTGGATTCATTTTTGGTTTAGGAACCTTAATGGGATTTGTTGTTGGTACAGTTATTGTCTACCAAATCCTATATACTGATGTTGCCGATCATCTAGCTGAATATGCTACGTTAAAAGCGATAGGCTATACGGATTTATACTTACTAATTGTTGTTTTTCAAGAAGCTTTAATTTTATCAGTTTTAGGTTATATTCCTGGCTTTTCGTTAGCGTCAGGGCTTTATATTTTTATAAAAGGCGGTACAAATTTGCCGATTGCAATGACTGTTGTTCGAGCAACCGTAGTGTTGCTTTTAACTATTTTTATGTGCTTGATTTCAGGTGCGATCGCAGTCCGTAAGCTCCGAGCTGCCGACCCCGCTGATATTTTTTAAATGGTATTTTTTAACATAGCTAGTTGCTAATTTTAATAAAATTGAAAAATTATGCTGCAAGAACCGATTGTTGCAATTAAAAATCTCAATTATTACTTTGGCAAAGGTTCGCTCAGAAAACAGATTTTATTTGATATAAATCTGGAAATGCAACCGGGAGAAATTACAATCATGACTGGGCCATCAGGGTCAGGAAAAACCACATTATTGACTTTAATGGGCAGTTTAAGGTCTCCTCAAGAAGGTAGCCTGAAAGTATTAGGACAAGAACTAATTGGAGCTTCTAAAAGCCAAATGGTGCAGGTACGGCGGCACATAGGCTATATTTTTCAAGCTCACAATTTGCTGAAGTGCCTAACAGCGCGACAGAATGTACAAATGTCGGTGGAACTGCATCGGGATATTCCGTCACCGGAAGCTGCAACCAGGTCAGCCGCGATGTTGGAAGCGGTGGGGTTAGGCGATCGCGTAAATTACTACCCGGAAAATCTTTCTGGGGGACAAAAACAACGGGTAGCGATCGCGCGTGCTTTAGTGAGTCATCCTAAATTAGTATTAGCTGACGAACCTACTGCTGCTTTAGATAGTAAGTCCGGTCGCGATGTTGTCGAGCTGATGCAGCGATTGGCAAAGGAACAAGGATGTACGATTTTGATGGTAACTCACGACAATCGTATTTTAGATGTTGCTGACCGAATTATTCACATGGAAGATGGGCGTCTAGTCCGCGATACAGTTATTTCCGAAAAAACGCCTGCTTAAGTCAGATTTCTGAGTGAAAAATCCGATTGAAGTGGGTTGATTTCTCTTTATACACTACATAGTTTTTGGCGAATGGCTCATTCTACAAAAGGCAATCTTTTCATTTGCCATCTACACTTCAAGAAAGCCTTTTGTTTAGAGATGATTGTAACTAAGCTCATATCTTGCATCAAGATGTCAGAATAGAATGCTGGGACGATTGCATTCCAAATTTAAAAGCGCGGACTAACCGAAAACAAGGGTTTTGTAACCTGCTCTCGGCAGGTTTCGTTTGCGTGCTTCCTATCGCTGTGCGGTTTCAACTGCCCGGAGCAAGATGTCACTAAAGAATAACTAAGCAGAATCCACCCTGGTTGCTGATGGAAAAAAACTTATTTCTCAACATCCTAGCGCTTCGTGCGAATAGTGACATTGCCACCTTCACTTAATTGTTCTAGCACCAATAAAGGTGTCGGTTTGGCTTTTTGATCCCATTGTAGTTTTGCAAGACGACCCTGAATTGTGGGTTGCCAAGTATCGTGGTCTTCCGCTGGACTGAGGAATGTTTCAATACAATCAATAATTTGGCTAATCGTAGCAGAAGTCGCTTGGGTAGGTAATTTCATTAACTTGATTTGAATGCGGAAAAGCACCCGCTTAGAGCGCTTCGTACCCTCTCCCGTCTCATAAATGACATCAAAAATCTCATCAACTTGGCGTCCCGCTGTACTGGCAATGCCCACTGAGGCTTGTGATGCTTGGGTAGGACGCAGGGCGATAGTGATTAAGTCTTTTACTCTGACTTTGATTTGATTAACAATGGCAAAGTGAAATACCTCTTCATCCATTCGCATTCTGAGGTAATCCAGGTTGAATTCGCGTGAGTTAACCAAGTCAGGATTGCTTTCCATTCTATGAATAGAGTCAAGCGCCAACTTTAACTTTTTCTGGAGGTCTTTGACTTTAAAATCCTGGATCTTGGCTTTCTTTGCCATCTCATCCTTTTTAACCTTGACAAATACTGCTCCAGCAATGAGAAGTAACAGCAGTCCTCCGGAAGTGTACATCCAGATGGGCGCAGGTTGAGCGTTGGCGGCTGCGGCTGCTGGTTGGGCGGTTTGAGTTTTTTTGGCAGGGGCTTTAGGTTGAGCCTTCTTGGCAGGGGTTTGAGCCAATCGCAAGTCTACAATAAGGAACGGAGTGGACATAGTCGCTAGCCTAAAAAAATTCATGTCTATTTTCAGGATGCCCAAAAAAGCAGAAATTACAAAGTAAAAAGTATGAAAGATAAATAATCAAGTGTGAAATTCTGTCAAATCCTTTTTCGGAAAGCGGCTCGACTCTTAGTTTAGACCCAAATCACACTTCATTAGAGCTGACTTTAACGTGCTGTTAGCGCAACGGCGCGATCGCGCGGACTAGGCAAAACTACAGAGACTTTCATTGTTGGGTGTGAAGTGCGCTCAGGGGAGCTTTTGCAAAAATACCGATTGGCAAGACTCTCTAAAACTCTTGAAACCCTTGAAAAGTCGTAGCGATCGCCAAAACACCTTCCTCAAGGATCGGTAGTCGGAATTGTTTAGCGATCGCCAAACAGCAATCCCTGTGTTATTCAGTTGCTTCACTGGCAAGATATCAGCCAATAGGGAAAGCAGCCCCAGTCTGGGGCTGCTTTCCCTATTGGCTAAGAATGAGAGTATCTAGATTCTGCCCGATCTTATCTTTGGGCGCTGCTGCCAAGCTGATTCCAGGTTTGGATCACCTTCTCTAAAGGTGCAGGCAAACTCCCTTGATTAATCTCGGTGTAGCGAACTGTACCTTTGCGGCTGCTAAGGGTGTAGGTGATGTGATCGGCAGCACCGCTGGGTGCTGGGTAGCTTAGGTTCTTAAATTGGGCAAATTGCTGCCGTTCTAGCATTTGCTGAAACTGTCGTACCTGTTGCACAGGAATGCGGAGAACGCTACGTTCGGAGTCATTAGCATCGCCGATGCGAACCCGCATCAAGCTTCCGTCATTCAATAAAACAGTTTCGTAGGTTCTGCCAGTAAAACCGCCACTGGCAATCGCTCGAAACACCACATTTTTATCTAAGGATGGTGGTAGTTCGCTAGTCGGGATTGGCATTGGCTTGAGGATGCCAGTATCGCTTAGTTTACTTGCTGCTTGATTGAACTTAATAATGGAACCATCGCTGTTGGTGTGATAAACCAACAGTTGTAGCTTGCTTTGTACAGTTACCTGCCACCCAGGTATTGCATTAGTAAGACAACTCTCGTTAATACCGCCCAAACCCAGACAGCTATCCCAATTGTACTGTTGAGCTTGAACGATGCTGAGTTCGGTAGTGGGCACTTTGAACTGTCTGGAAGCTTCCCTTAAGACTGCATCTCGAACGGAATTCGGCAAACTCGCGAGTTGATCCACCTTCACGACAGAACCAGCTGCATTCGTGCGATAGACCAAGCGTTTTCCGCTTGCTTCTACCGTCACCTGCCACCCTTCTACTGTCGCTGGCGCACACAAAATATCAGGTGCGTAAATCCCTAGACACGCATCAGGCCAAGTCTTCTGTTCGGCCTGGACGACGCGAATCTGGTTTACCGGCAAACCCAGCTGCGTGGAGGCATCAGAAATCACAGCATTGGCAACAGATTTGGGGAAGTTTCCGGGGATGTTACTGCCAGGAGTATTCGACTTTTCTTGACGTAAAACTTGCCCTGTAGAATTGGTGCGATAGACCCAAGTTTTGTTATTGCTAGACACGACAACACGCCAACCGGGAACTAATGCTTGAGTACAAAATTCACCCGATTTCGGAAGTCCTAAACAGCCATCGTTCCAAGTTTCCTGACTAAACTGAGTAATTTTGAGCTTTCCCGGAGCGATGCCAGTTTGACGCGACAAATCTTGACGAACAGCGTTAGCAATCCGAGGCGGTAAGCGATTAGCTTGCTTACGGTCAAGATTTTGCCCAACTTTCTGGTCTTTAACCTTAACCAGTCTGGTGATAGACTCAGAAAGTCCGGCTGGGGCAGCAAATGCGGTTTGTAACAGTGTCAGACCTGCGCCTAAAGACAAGATGCCAGTTAGAACTAAAGCGGCAAAAACCCGATCGGATTGGTGAACTGTTTTACCAGAGTTTACGGGTTTGGAGTGATTTTTGAAAATCTGTCTCATAGAAACCTCAATAGAGTTGTTTTTGCAAGCGGAGAGCGTGTTAGGTGAGACGAGCGGCACTCCAACGCTCATCGAATGCATATAGCAGATAAAACGCTTGACGCTGCTATCGTGCGAGTTAGTTCCGCTGTTTCGTTCACCTGAATGGGTGATTTTTTACAAGTTTCAGATAGCGATCGCCAGCCAAAAAATTTAACTTCTGCAAAAACAGGTTTCTATAATCGTGTAGGTGTGTATTTATTCCAGCAAGGGAGCGATCGCGATGACTGTGTTGGTAGTCGCTACGGGAAATCCAGGCAAGCTGCGAGAGATGCAGAAGTATTTAAGCGGATTTGGCTGGGAATTGACCCTGAAGCCAGAGGAACTGGAGATTGAGGAATCGGGTGACACCTTCATGGCTAACGCTTGTCTGAAGGCATCCCAGGTGGCAGAGGCGACTGGAGAGTGGGCGATCGCAGATGATTCTGGCTTGGAAGTAGACGCCTTAGAGGGCGCACCTGGTATTTATTCCGCTCGTTACGGCAAAACCGACCCCGCTCGAATTGAACGCCTGTTGAATGAACTCGGCAACGAACTGAATCGGGAAGCCCAATTTGTGTGTGCGATCGCGATCGCTCGTCCCGATGGCGCGATCGCCCTGCAAGCCGAAGGAGTTTGCCGCGGCGAAATTCTCCACGCCCCTCGCGGTACGGGAGGATTCGGCTACGATCCGATTTTTTACGTTCCCAAAGAGCAAATGACCTTTGCGGAAATGACTCCTGAGTTGAAGCGCCAGTGGAGCCATCGCGGTCAAGCTTTTAAAATTCTCTTACCCCAGCTACAGACCTTAAAGACTGAGGATTGAGTCCAGAAGTTAGAAATCCAGCAACCAGAAATCAGAATTTTGCGATCGCCAAAAATTCTAATTTCTGATTTTTAATGACTCCTGACCTCTAACCTTGATGACTCAGTCCTCAGTCCTCAGTCCTCAGTCCTCAGCCCTCAGTCCTCAGTCCTCAGTCCTCAGTCCTCAGTCCTCAGTCCTGACTTAGACAGCTTCCAGATTCTTTTCCCCCGTCCGAATTCTGATGACCTGCTCTACCGGGCTGACAAAAATCTTACCATCACCGATTTCACCCGTTCGGGCAGCGGCAATGATTTTCTCAATCACCATATCAACCTGGCTGTCTTCAACAACGATCTCTACTTTAAGTTTTTGCAGAAACTCAACCGTGTACTCGGAACCGCGATAACGTTCGGTTTGGCCTTTCTGCCGCCCAAATCCTCGGACTTCAGAAACGGTCATTCCCACAATTCCCGCATTGACTAGCGCAATTTTAACTTCGTCGAGTTTAAAAGGCCGGATAATCGCTTCAACTTTTTTCAAGCTTCTAACTCCTCAGTTCGTTCTGGATTTGATCTGTACAATCAATTTGTACAACCAAAGGTACTCGTAAAGCGGCGGCTATGTTTTATCACTGCTCAAACAAAGATTTTTGTATTATATGATACATATTGCTCTTCACTCCTACCAGAGGCATCCATTGTGCCAACCCTAACTAACAGGTTTCTCTAGATATCGCTGACTCGTTAACTAGACATCGTTGACTAGAGAGTACAGTGAAGATGCGCGGGTTTGGAAATATTTTCCCCATTTGTATCAAAGCGGTTGTTCCAGGCAGATGCACCCGGTTCTTCCGACTCCTAGCAGAGTTAATCTTTCAGCCGTCAACCAGCAAGCTCAACGACTATTATTCAAAAGCGGACGCACAATCAAAAAGCCAGTGCCAAACGCTGTCGCCACAATCAAAAAGATGACGATGATTAACCACCAGCCACTCACATCTGCGGAACGCTCTGGCTGAGTTGGGCGACGATACCGACCTTCTTCTTGTTCGATTACCAAGCTTTCTGAAAAATCAGGTAATGGTGCTGGTTCCGCTTTGGGAGGGGAAGGAGGTAGAACTTCCACTGGCGGAGCGATCGCAGCCGAACGAGGAGGACGAGGAGGCTGCGGAGGACGCCGCTTAGGTGTTGCGTTTGGTGCAGTCCGAATTTCCGGTTCAATGGGGGGAGGGGGAACTTCAACTCGACCCCCGGAGGGAAACGAAGTTACTACCTGTTGTGCGTGCAAAGCTGACTGAACAACTTTTTCGATTTCTTGGCGCAGCTGTTGATTTTCTTTGGCTAACTGCTGATTTTGGGAATTCAGCGAGTCCAGCATCGCTTGCGCTGTTTGTAACTCTGCTGAGAGTTCTTTGTAAACCGAAATTGGCACTGAGGGACGGTAGGTATTCATTGGGCTTTGGGGAGTCTGCTCAGAAATATAAGCATTTTGCATTGGCGAGCGGGTCGAGGGATTAGACATCATGGATTTAGTTTAAGTTTGGTAAGGCAACAATAATGGAAAGTGAGGCGACTCTGACAGCCATTTTTTAACAAATTTGCTATTTAATCAACTAGGAATGTGCCCCAATCGATCTTTACGGTGTCATTGCTATAACCTTTGTATTCTCCGATTGTTTTAATTCTCCGATTGTAGGAGGGGAAAAAAGTGTCCCACTGGCCCTTGACCCTGACCAATGGCTAAAGCGTATTTTAGAGCAGTGGTGACATAATCTTTGGCTTTTTGAACCGCAGACCACCGATCTTTGCCCAAGGCTAGATTAGCCGCGATCGCGCTACTGAGCGTACACCCTGTGCCGTGAGTATTGGTCGTCTCTACGGTTGCGGTTTTCAAGGTTTCCAGATGGTGCCCATCGAACCAGATATCGATGCCGCGTAGATTCCCCTCCATTCCGCCTCCTTTCACTAATACAGCCGCACCACCTCCAAAATGATAAATCCGTTGGGCAGCAGAGCGCATATCATCCAAGGTATGAATCGGCAATCCGCTCAGTAATTGAGCTTCGTAGCGGTTGGGGGTCACAATCGCTGCTTTGGGGATTAAGACATCCCTCAACGTTGCCACAGCGTCATTGTCAATCAGCTGGGCACCCGTGCGCGATACCATGACGGGATCGACGACTAATTTGTCCAGTTTGAAAGCTTCCACAGCTTGCGCTACAGCCGCAATAATCTCCCCATTCAACAACATCCCCGTTTTCGCTGCTTGGACGCCAATATCCGTCACCACAGCCTCAATCTGGGCGACAATTGCTGCTGTCGGTAAAGCATCCACCCGCGTCACTCCCAGCGTATTCTGCGCTGTCACGCAAGTAATGGCACTGGTGCCGTGAACGCAGTGAAAGGCAAATGTCCGTAAATCGGCCTGAATGCCAGCACCGCCGCCGCTATCAGAACCGGCAATTGTGAGAGCAACAGGTACGCTTGAAGGGTTTTTAACGGTCATAGGAATGAGGAATGGGTAAGAGAAATGGGTAATTAGTTAATACCCGCAAATTAAGGACTACTAACAATTACTTTTACTCTAAATTTTGATGAAACCAATCCCAATCTAAATTGAATTGAATGATTAGATTTTACAAATTGCTGCAAATCGAGTGCTGCTCAATTTACAATTTGCCGATGAGTCGGCAAATTATTGCAATGCTGCCCTTGAGAAGCGAGTAGAACTGAGTTATGTGCCTAAAGACCTAATTAGAGGAAATATACGATGAGCCGCACTGATTTCCAGTTTAGGAGGGGAAATTCGTGCGGCGTGAGAGCATGGATGTAGCGATCGCTCCCGTAATCAGTCAAGTCTACCCACTTTTGGGACAGGTAATCATTGACTTCGGAACTTCTACCGAATTCAATCGGCTTCGTGGAAGTTTGTAAGAATTTCGCACCCTGCTAACTAAGGCTGGATTGCCCACGCATCAATTAAAAATTAAAAAGGAAGTGTTCCATTTTTAATTTTTAATTCTTCTAGCGTTGCGGACGCCGTCTTTGGAGAAATTCCGGAATATCCAATCCTCCACCTTGTTGAGGTTTAGGCTCAAACGTGGGGGTAGAAGGAGGAACGGGTGACGGTGCAATGGGTCGCTGTGGCTGTCTAGAAGTGCGTGCCTCCCTCGCCGCCGGTGTAGACTGAGTTTCCCCGCTAAATCCAGTCGCAATGACGGTAATTCTTACCTCACCTTGCATCCGGTCATCAATCACTGCCCCGAAAATGATATTCGCATTCGGATCGACCACTTCATAGATTGTTTCGGCTGCGGCATTCACTTCGTGCAGCGTCAGGTCGCTACCGCCGGTAATGTTAAAGACAACCCCTCTGGCTCCTTCAATCGAAGACTCTAGCAACGGTGAGGAAATTGCGGCGACGGCGGCTTCTCTGGCTCTCGATTTCCCAGAACCCACACCAATCCCCATCATTGCCGATCCCGCATCTGCCATCACGGCTCGGACATCTGCAAAGTCCACATTGACCAGTCCGGGAATCGTAATAATATCCGATATCCCTTGCACACCTTGACGCAGGATATCATCGGCGACGCGAAAGGCATCTTGAACGGGCATGGTTTCTGGAATCACTGCCAGCAGCTTATCGTTGGGGATGACGATGAGCGTATCTACCCGACCCTGCAAAGCGGCAATGCCTTCATCTGCCTGAGAAGTGCGACGGCGTCCCTCAAAGGTGAAAGGACGAGTGACAACACCCACCGTTAAGGCTCCCATTTCTTTGGCAACTTCTGCCACAATCGGGGCTGCACCCGTACCCGTACCGCCTCCCATCCCAGCGGTAATAAATACGAGATCGGTATTTTCTAAGGCATGAGCGATCTCGTCGCGCGATTCTTCCGCTGCCTTTTGACCAATGGCAGGATTACCTCCAGCACCTAAACCTCGCGTTAACTTCTGTCCCATTTGCAAGCGTTTAGCAGCCGAGGAGTGAGACAGCGATTGAGCATCAGTATTGATTGACCAAAACTCTACGCCACTGACATCACTGGCAATCATGCGGTTCACCGCATTGCCCCCACCCCCACCAACACCAATGACTTTAATTTTGGCGACGCTACCTAGCACGATGTTGTCACTCCTAGATTCTTCCCTGGGTGTTCCGTTAGCATCGTGATTATGGCCTAAATGTAACACGGTGTTATTAAAAGGATTCGCGCCGTCCACTGCGGGTGAACGACCTGCGTTCCCTGAGGGATTTGAGTTTTGGTGGGCAAGCCCTGGTTTACTATTGAGCGTCATTGCAATAGAAAGGGTCAATAAACAACTTTTTAGTTTAGGTAGCGATATGAGTCAACTATAGGGTAAGTTGACCCTTAAAACCAATGAGAGTCATAGTGCATTGACGTTCTTGAAGAGGTCTGGAGTCAACTGTCTGAAGGCTGATCCTACTAAAAGATGAAGGATATTCGTAAAGTAGATGCGCTCTTGGCAGGATGAACAATGAATTTAGCTCACAAGACGCCTTCTGTCTAAAGCCAGAATTCGCGTTCCCTCCAAGCTTATAAGGTTTTGGTTTTTTTGGGAGGGTTGCCTTTTTTCATTTGAATTGCTGGGGAATCGGGGTTTTTGAGGTCAATATAGGCAATTTCGCTGGTTGAAAAATGTGCTGGCAAATCTCGCATTCGATCGAGGACGGTGAGCTGATAGGCAAACCGAGAAGTGTAAGCACCACAATGTACCCATCCTTGCTCGGTTTTCAGAATTAAATTGGCTGGGTTTTGCCAATCAATTTCAAATACTTTGACCGGACTGCGGCTAACGGCTTGGTAAAGTGCCGACCAGTAGGGGCGATATTCATCCCGATAGCCAATGATTTTTAAGGTCGGCAAGGGAATGGTGCGCTCTAGTTCGGTGTAGCTTTCTAAGGGCATCCAGACGCCTTGTTCGTCCAACAATCCCAATACCGGCTGCGATCGCGTTTTGCGATTTGAGGAGGTTTGGCTGGAAGCAGGAGTCTGGCGCGTGCGCGTGCGGAGGGCGATCGCGACTGGCTGTCGTTCCGTAACTTGTACGGTGAGTCCTGGCGGCAACATTTGCCGGGTAACGGTAGCTTCCTTGATAGCAGGTTGTAATTCCAACTTATCGGCGATGATTTGCGGCTGTAGCCGCAGCAAATACTGAGGGTAAGATAGGGGCAGCAGCGACCGAATCGCTTGGATTGAAAGCGTTTTATTGCCCTCAATCGCAATTTGATCGGGTTTGCGGATCACCCAAGCGGGTAAAGTTGTCACCCAAACTAAACTGCCTGCTAAACCGGCGACGAAGATCGCTCGCCACATCGCTTGAAAAGATTTTATCCGTCGTTGGCGACGTAGTTTTTGACGCCGTTGGCTCAATTCGGTTTGTGATACTGATGCGATGCTTGTCATCCTAACTTCTCAATCGGGAGTTTGTGGTGCTTGAGGTAGACTGCACTCAACACAGCTTGATGGTGGTTCGCCGTAAGTTTAGGCGCGTCCTTCTTTAACTTAAACAGAGCGCTTGGGAGTTCCGACTATCCCCTCCTGACGGGGCTATCGCCCTATGCTCGCCAATCCGCTGACCGGGGAGAAAGTCACGATCGGTTCCCTCGGCAATTTCATCTAACAGGACGTTAACAGAATCTCTTTCTCTTTTCAGTACGGCTCATCAGGAACTGTAGCGGGAAATTCTAACGTCTAAATATTAACGTGACCGGGTCATTATGAACTCTGTTTAGACTACGGAAAAAGAATTTAAAATTGGGGATCGCTCTTCGCCGCCAAAATCTGGGCTTTTTCCATCGCTTTTTGGATCACTCGGCACGATTCGGCGAGGCAATCATCGCAATTCGACCTGAATCGAAGCGCATCTGAGAACCAAGCTGAGAGCGATCGCGTTATAGCCGCAAAGTAGCCGGTGGTTAGACGACTCAGGGCGAAGCATTCCTCTCAAATCCCCTCAACTCTACCAGGATGTATCTATCTCAGTGCAAGAGGGGTGCGCCCCTCCAGTCCGACTAGGGTCGCTTTAACGGAAGCTGTCTAGCAGTACAAAAATCAGTACAGGGATTGATCTGCATACTCAAGAGGTCGGCATGAAATTGGATTTGGAGAGATTCTATAAGGCTTGTAACCCTGCGAAGACGCTCATCTTCTCTAGGGCGGAAGATCGTCCCTACTATATCGATTTCTCAGCGGTGCGAGGTGGCAAAATTATTGAGGCGGTGGGGCGAACCATTGCCCGGATTTCACCCGACGATCCCACCAGTCAACTATTTACCGGACACATCGGCTGTGGGAAGTCTACAGAGCTATTTCGCTTGAAAGCCGAGTTAGAACGGCAGCAATTTCATGTGGTTTATTTCGAGTCCAGTCAAGAATTAGACATGGCGAATATCGATATCAGCGATATTTTGCTGGCGATCGCGCGTCAAGTCAGTGAAAGCCTGGAAGAAATTCAGATTCGGCTCAAACCAAGTTACTTTTCCAATCTCTTCAACGAGATCAAAGACATCTTGCAGACTCCGATTGATGTCTCCGCTGAAGCCCAATTATCTGTGGGGATTGGCAAAATTACTGCCAAAACCAAAGATAGCCCTAAGCTGCGGGATCAGTTGCGGCAGTACCTAGAACCCCGCACCGAAGGCTTTTTAAAAGCGATCAATGAAGAAATCCTGAAACGGGCGAACGAAGAACTGAAGCGACGCGGTCAAAAAGGCTTGGTGGTGATTATCGATAACCTGGATCGGGTCGATCCTCGACCGATGCCTTCGGGAGGTACCCTGCCAGAATATCTGTTTATCGACCGGGGGGCACAGTTACGCCGCTTGAGTTGCCATGTCGTTTACACGATCCCCTTGTCCTTAATTTTCTCTAACGATTACGAAGCTTTGAAGAATCGTTTGGGGGGTGGGGTGGCTCCCAAAGTGTTGCCAATGGTGCCGGTGCGGAACCGCGATGGTCGGGATTGCGAGGCAGGAATGACGTTGCTGCGAAAGATGGTGATGGTACGAGCCTTCCCAGAAGCGAACGAACAGCAGCACCTAGAGCTATTGACCAAGGTTTTTGATGCTTCTGAAACGCTGGATCGGTTGTGCCGGGTCAGTGGCGGTCATGTGCGAAACTTACTGGGATTGCTTTACAGCTGTCTTCAGCAAGAAGATCCCCCCTTCTCCCGTGCTTGTTTGGAGAATGTAATCAAAGAATACCGCGATGATTTGGCGCTGGCGATTGACGAAGAAGAGTGGGACTTATTGTTTCAGGTGGTGCAGCAGCAAAATGTGAAGGGCGATAAAGAATATCAGACGCTACTCAGAAGTATGTTTGTGTTTGAATATCGGGATGAGAATGGGCGCTGGTTTGGGCTGAATCCGGCTTTGATGGAGACGCCAAAATTTAAGTCTTTAGTGGCTCTTCACCCCTTAGAAGCGTGATGTATCTTGGATTGGGTCAGGATCGCGCTCCGATTGTTTTGCGTAGGGGCATGGCAGGGGCATTGCAATGCCACGCTCCTACAGAACGTGAATGCGTGAATGAGTGTAAGTTGATTTAATCCACGTTTCTGCTCGGAGAGATCGACTTAAATCTGGGTACGGAGGAGGCGATCGCTTCCTCAACCTGATTACCAGTAGGGGCACGGTATTGCTGTGCCTCTACTCGACATCGTTTTAGATGCAGCCTGTCTGGATTCCCAGCGCGGTAAACTGTTTAAACTAGCTGGTAACGTTCAGCCCCCGAAGAATTAAAGATAGTGCGCTATGAGTTCATTTTTATTGGAAGTCGGTACAGAAGAATTACCTGCAAGCTTTGTGAATGATGCGATCGCGCAATGGCGATCGCGCATTCCTGCCAGTCTTACCAAAAATAGCTTGGCTCACGAGGCGATTGAAGTTTATGCCACACCCAGACGCCTCGCGGTGCTGATAAAAGGGTTGCCCACTCAGCAACCGGATCGAGAAGAAGAAGTCAAAGGGCCACCCGCGCAGGCGGCGTTTAAAGATGGGCAACCCACGAAAGCAGCAGAAGGGTTTGCGCGAAAGCTCGGTGTGGAAGTCAACGCTTTAGAAATTCGCCCCACCGACAAAGGTGATTTTGTCTTTGTCCGCCAAACTATCCCCGGACGCCCAACTGCTGAAATTCTTACCCAGTTAGTTTCCCAGTGGATTTTTGGATTAGAAGGCAAGCGGTTGATGCGCTGGGGGGATGGGGACATCAAGTTTCCGCGACCGATTGAGTGGTTGGTGGCTTTATTAAATGATGCCGTACTGCCGATAGAGTTAGTCAATGGTTCGGAGACGATTAAGAGCGATCGCATGACACGCGCTCATCGGGTTTTGCATCCGGAATCCGTGACAATTTCTCAGGCAGATGATTATGTCGATTCTCTGCGTTCTGCTTCGGTGGAAGTGAATCCAGAATCGCGTCAAACCAAAATTCAAGAGCAAGTCCAGGCTGCGGCTCAAAAGATGGATGGCTACACCGAAATCTATCCAGATTTGCTGCAAGAAGTCACTCATTTAGTAGAGTTTCCCACAGCAGTTGTCGGAAAGTTTGATTCTGAATTTTTGAGCCTCCCGACTGAAGTGATTACTACGGTAATGGTCACTCACCAGCGTTATTTCCCAGTTTTTAAAACTGAAAAATCTAAAGAATTACTTCCCTATTTCATCACAATCTCTAATGGCGACCCGGCGAAGTCAGACATTATCGCTGAAGGAAATGCACGAGTAATCCGGGCACGATTAGCGGATGGTCAGTATTTTTATAAAGCTGACTTGTCCCAATCTTTAGAAAACTATTTACCCCAACTGGAAAAAGTAACCTTTCAGGAATCTTTAGGGTCAGTTCGGGAAAAAGTGGAGCGGTTGGTTAAAATTGCTGGTCACATTAACGAGCAACTGCAATTAGGAGTGGATGAAAGGAACAACATCGAACGAGCTACCTTGCTATGTAAAGCGGATCTCGTGACTCAAATGGTGGGAGAATTCCCCGAATTGCAAGGCATTATGGGACAGAAATATGCCTTGGCAAGTGGCGAACCGGAGGCTGTGGCAACCGCAATTATTGAGCATTATTTGCCGCGAGGTGCAGGAGATTCTTTACCCCAAACGATAACGGGGCAAGTTGTCGCTTTAGCGGATAGGTTGGATACTTTGGTCAGTATCTTTGGGTTGGGAATGCTGCCTACAGGTTCTTCCGATCCCTTTGCTTTACGTCGTGCGGCGAATGCAGTGATTAATATCACTTGGGCAGCAGATTTACCGATTAATTTGCATCAACTGCTGCAAAAAATTGTTGCTGATTTTGTTGCTAAGTATCCCAAGACAAAATCGGAGGAATTAGTGCGGCAATTGCAGGAATTTTTCTTGCAACGCATTCGCAATCTCCTCCAAGATGAGCGAAATACTGATTATGACTTGGTGAATGCAGTTCTGGGAGAAAACGATCCGGAGTATACAGAACGAGCGTTAAAAGATTTATTGGATGTACGTGATCGCGGTTTATTCCTCCAGACAATTCGCAATAATGGCAAGCTGAATGAAATCTACGAAACGGTCAACCGTTCGACTCGTTTAGCCGCCCAAGGGGATTTAGATAAAGCTCAGTTACAACCAGGAACGGTGGTGCGTCCAGAACTATTCCAGAAAGCATCAGAGCAAGCTTTTTATGATGCTTTAGTGCAGATAGTTCCGCAAACTCAAGCATCTCAAGAACAGCGAAATTACCAGCTATTAGTGGATGGTTTGGCGCAGATTGCTCCGACTGTTAGCACTTTCTTTGATGGGGCTGAAAGTGTTTTGGTGATGGATGCAGATCCCAATATCAAGCGTAATCGGTTGAATATCCTGGGGTTACTCCGGAACCATGCTCGCGTGTTGGCTGATTTTGGGGCGATTGTGAAGAGTTAGTCGGAAGTTAAGGGGTTTGATTTTAGGGAGTAAGTAGAAATTAGGAAGAAAAAACCGCGAAGGGCGCGAAGGAAGATTCAGGAAGGAAGATTCAGAAGGAGGCTATTGGTGGGAAATGAGTTTTTAAATACCGTTATCGCGATATGATACAGGATTGCTAAACTAGGGACTTCGCACTGCCATTGAGTTTATGCCCATCGCTTATATTATCGGTCTAGGAAAATCGGGAATTGCCGCTGCACGGTTGTTAAAACGGGACGGTTGGGCGGTGACGATTAGCGATCGCAACTCTTCCGAAAATCTCCGCCAAGAACAACAGCAGCTTGCCAACGAGGGCATTGACGTGAAGTTGGGCTATTCCTTGGAACTTAACGGTTCCGATTTGCCCCAGATGATTGTCGTCAGTCCCGGCGTTCCTTGGGATGCACCGATATTAATAGAAGCGAGGAAGCTAGGTATCGAGACAATTGGAGAAATAGAACTCGCGTGGCGACATCTCCAATCTTGTCCTTGGGTAGGCATTACTGGTACTAACGGCAAAACCACCACCACAGCTTTAGTGGCTGCGATTTTTCAAGCGGCTAATTTCCATGCTCCCGCCTGCGGCAATATCGGCTATGCTGCTGGGGAACTAGCGTTGGCGGAAAAGCCTCCAGATTGGGTAATTGCAGAACTCAGCAGCTATCAAATCGAGTCTTCTGCCACAGTTGCCCCCAATATAGGGGTTTGGACAACCTTTACACCCGATCACCTCAGCCGTCATAAAACCCTAGAAAACTACTACAACATTAAGGCGCATTTGCTGAGTCAGTCGCAGCAGCAAGTGTTGAACGGAGACGATCCCGAACTGCGGAAAACTGCACGCGATCGCTTTCCCAATGCTTACTGGACAAGTGTGAATAAAGCCGATTTGATTGGGGAGAAAGGTTTCTACATCGAAGACGGGTGGGTTGTAGAGACGCAAATGGAATCTCCACAAGCTGAAAAACAAGGTGAAAAAATCGTGCAAGCATCGGCGTTGCGGATGGTGGGAGAACACAATCTGCAAAATCTGCTGATGGCGGTAGCGGCGGCGAGACTGGCAGGAATTGAGAAAGAGGCGATCCAAGAAGCGATCGCAAACTTCCCCGGCGTTCCCCATCGCCTGGAACACATCTGCACGCTGGCGGGGATTGACTTTATCAACGACAGCAAAGCCACCAACTACGACGCCGCCCAAGTTGGATTAGCTTCCGTTAACAGTCCCGCGATTTTAATTGCTGGTGGTGAAGCCAAAGCGGGTGATGACACCAGTTGGCTAGAGACGATTCAAACCAAAGCCACCGCCGTATTACTCATCGGTGACGCCGCCACTGTTTTTTCCCAGCGACTACAAGACGTTGGCTATTCCAGTTACGAAATTGTACAAACAATGGAGAAGGCTGTCTCTAGAGCGGCTGAATTAGCTCAAGCTCATGGCGCTAAAGTTGTCTTACTTTCTCCAGCCTGTGCCAGTTTCGATCAATACCAAAATTTTGAGCAACGCGGCGACCATTTCCGCCAACTTTGCCTTGAGTTATTGTAGCAATTAGAACTGGAGCATTTAGAACTGTAGCAATTAAACGAGTTCCGCTGTCAATTCTTGAATATATAGCTGATTGCAAGGGATTGTATCCGCTAGACTTGCATCGAATATCATACCCGTATGAATTTCTAGCTGAGCATCCGGTAACGCTTCAAAGAAAAAACGTTCTTTTGGAAAAACAATCCGCTCAAAGTACCAATTTGGGATATTCGCAATCCGAGCGATCTGAATTTGGCTGGTGGAATTGATATAACAGCAGAGAATTCTATCAGACGAATTTGGAGGAAGAGAATCAAGTATCTGAGTCATAACTATCCTATTTCTGTAAGGCTGATGATGAATGAATCTGGCTTTGCCGAAAACTCATACCAATTCGGTTGCTAATTTATAAAGCAGGGAATCGGTAATTTGTAATGTCTTTTCTTTACAGGATAGGGGTAATGCGAAAAGGCTGTCGGGTAAAATCCTGCCTTAACTGGGTGCTTATCCCATCAAGATTAAACTGAGCAACAGTCATTTTGTTATACTCATCTTGCATAAATTCATGCAGCATCCAAAACCATCTATCTCGATAGGGGGTTCCTTCAGTAAATCTTGAAGCAAGTTTGTAAGCATCTCTCATGGATACCAAGAACCCGTATTTATCGATGTCTTCTTCTTTTATACAATTTTTCTGCCAATAGACTGTAAGAGCATTCAGAGTTGCTTCATCAAGTAAATAAATTTCTTCTTTTTGACTCATTTTGTATTGTTCAACAGAATCTGTTGCCCTGAATAAACTGCTGTGAAAAATATCTTAATATTAACCAATTAGATAAATGAAGAAGCAGTATCGCAGATGATTTTTTGAGATCGTTCGCTCAATGTTGGTTGTTTAAGCTTCTTCCCATCTAACGGTCTATGTGAAACCCTGGTTTAGCTTTGACAAGAGTGATTAAATTTGGCATTTCCTGGTAACAATAGCTACAAAACCAGTAAACTTTCCCCAAAGCAGCATGGCGGACTAAGGGCTGGGAACAGCAAGGACAAGAAGGCATTTTTCTTTTCTATTCAAACGCTTTATCTAAAAGTTAACGCCTAAAAGTGAAGAAGTCGGGAAGAAGGAAAGTTAGATTTTGTCAGCGTAACCATGCTTAAGGTCGGGGCGGGCTGTTTTGGAGACGATAACCTACGCCATAAACGGTTTCAATTAAATCAGCGGGTGCGCCCACTGCTTGCAGTTTCCGCCGTAAATGCTTAATGTGAGCCTTGATGGTCTCTTCATGAGGCATTTCTTCAGGCTGCCAAAGGCGTTGGAGAATCTCATCTCGCTTTAATATGCAGCTACCCTTTTTCAAGAACAGTTCTAGTAAGCAACACTCTTTTGCAGTTAAATTCAGAGGTTGACCGGCATAGGTAGCTTCATGGGTAGCTGGATTGAAGTGTAAGTCTCCCCACTTCAACACCGACTGCAAAGCCGAACCCTCTGAGTCCATTACCGTTTTGGCAGAAGCCAATAGCCTTATCAGTTTTTCTCGCTCTTTTCTTAGTTTTCTTAGGCTATTTCGCTGAGTGATTAGGAGCTTTTGTTGCTCAGTTAGTGCTTTTTGTCGCTTTTCATGGTTATTTTGACATGTAATCAAGTTTTTTTGGCTCCTTATCCTCGCTTGTTGTTGTCTTTCACTGGCTTCTGATTGATTAAGAGAGTTATCTGTATCGCTACTATGTGTGAAATTCATTTGTTTTAGGTGTAAACAAAAACGACACTAGCAGAGTAAAAGTTGCATTACAGCTAGAAGATTTATGGCTGTATGGCTGTAACGAACTTCGATTTTTTTAACTTATCTACGATCTATGACATTAGTGCCAACTATGACGTTAGTGCCAAAAAGTGAAAATCTGAGGTCAGGGTAAGATTCAATCGATAGTTTGGGGGACTTCCCTTCCGATGAAGCGATCGCCCTCGTTTCACTGAACGCTACTTAAACCTGAGACTCTTGTTTCAAGCGATAGCCCAAACCATAAACAGTTTCAATCAAATCACTCGGGGCACCAATCGCTTGCAATTTCTGCCGTAAACGCTTGATGTGGGTCTTGATTGTTTCTTCTTGCGGGATTTCTTCAGTGGGCCAAAGGCGGTCGAGAATCGCACTCCGACTCCACACCCGGCGACCATTTCGCACGAACAGCTCGATTAAGCGATACTCTTTTGCCGTCAATTCCAGAGGATGACCGCCATAGGTGACTTCACAGGTAATCGTGTTACAGCACAAGCCTTCCCAGTTAAGGATGGGTGGTACCGTCAAACTACCCCGACGCAGTAAAGCACGGATGCGAGCAAGTAACTCTTGCTTGTCAAAAGGGTAAACAACATAATCATCTGCGCCTGCATCTAATACCATTACCTTCTGAGCAGCGCTATCCTGAGTAGCCACGATGAGGACAGGAGTGCGATCGCCCATGCACCGCAATTGTCGGCAAAAGTCGATACCGTTCAAGTTCGGCAAGCACAAATTCAAGATAATCAAGTCGTAGGGAAAGGTTTGCGATTGCTCCCATCCGGCTTGACCATCAGGGGAAAAATCAACTACATAATTTTGGTCAACGAGCGCTTGGTTCAGGGTTTTAGCAAGGTATTGCTCATCTTCCACTAGCAGAATTCTCATAGGAGCTTCACTGAAAAAGTGAAAAACTAGGGAAAAGTTGGGTGTTTCCCTAGAGTATCACCGAGAAGCTGATTAAAGCATTGCTCTCTAGCATAGGATATAAAAAACGTCAACTATTTTTGGGCAATGCCAGCCGTTATTGCCCGAAATTGCTGCCAGCAGATGGTGAGGAGGTGGATGGCTCCGATTCCAGGCGATCGCTTTCCAAAAGCCGAGCGATCGCGTTCGCAACGAGCTGGGCGGCTCCTTGGAAGAAGGGTCGATCTAAATTGGTCGGCGTATCGCTGGGCTGATGATAGTGGGGAGTCCGCAGATTCGCTGTATCGGTCAACAGCACTGCACCCACTCCCCGATACCAGAACGGCGCATGATCGCTACGCAACACATCGGGGGTCATGAGACCTTTTAAAGGCACGGGTACGGTGAGAACCAGGGGTAAACCGGGTTGAGCGGACTTTTTAAAAGCGTCTAGCAGTGGCAAGTGTTCGGTGTCCCCAACGACCGCTAGAAAGTCACCTTTATCGCTGGGTGGAGTGATGGGCAAACCAGGGGGAAATTTCTGGCAGCCTGGGGTGTAGCAAGCATAGCCCACCATATCCATGACGATGACGCCGCGCAGGTTATCTAAATTTGTCTGCTTTGCGGCAAAGGCAAGACTGCCCCGGAGTCCCAATTCTTCTTGGTCAAAGAATGCTAATTGTAATGTCTGGGGAGTGGGGCGGGAACCGAAAAGATGAGCCATTTCCAGAATTACGGCAACACCGCTAGCATTGTCATCGGCACCAGGAGAACCGGGAACGGTATCGTAATGGGCGGCGATGAGAACGGTTCCCGCTTTCTTATCGGTGCCTTTGCGAGTCGCAACAACGTTGACGCCGCCCTCAAAGGTTTGTAATTTGGGCGACCAGCCCGATTTTTTGAGCGATTGGGTGAGATATTTGCGAGTGCGATCGCGTTCTGTCTGGGTGTAGCGCTGAAAGTTTAAGGCGTTGACGTGCGCCATCAGCCGCTTTGGGTCTACATTCGGGGCATTGACGGGTTTCTCAGACGCCACTGCTATGTCGAAATGCTGGACTGGAGGTGCTGGAGTGCTTTCTACCCGGCTTTCAATGACTGGTTGCGATCGCTGCTGGAAGAATTCATGGCTGCTGACGGCGACTGCGATCGCGACCAGTGCTAACACCGAGACTATCCATTTCCTCATTTTTCTACCTAAAATTACCGTTTGTTTATCGCCGCCCCCCGTCCAGACCTAGAATAACGACTGAGGGAGTTGGGTCTATTCCAGCTTTCGACCGAACAAGCCGCTGGAGAGGTTCCTAAGAAACAAACATAATGTTGGATTTGTTGCTAGTCATGGCTCTGGGATTTTTAGGGAGTTTTGGTCACTGCGTGGGAATGTGTGGCCCTCTCACCGTAGCGTTTTCCCTGTCCCATCAGCAAAATACCGCTCCCCGCTGGCAGCAGCAACTGTATTTTCACGGGCTATTAAATTTGGGGCGGATTGTTAGTTATACCCTCACGGGTGTTGGACTTGGGGCACTGGGTTCTCTATTAATTGCCGGAGGGCAATTCGCTGGGATCGGCAGTGACTTGCGCCGCGCGATCGCTATTTTGACCGGACTGATGCTGATCTGGTTTGGCTTGGCACAGATTAAACCAGATTTCCTGCCTCGGCTCCCGATTTTACATCCCCTCAAGCAAGGCATCTGGCACAATCGTCTGAACGCCGCAATGGTCAAGCTGTCGCTGAAATCAAGCCAGTCGCCGCCCGGAGGGGTATCTACAAGCGATCGCCAAAATCGCCTTTCCTTAACACCGGCTTTATTGGGGCTGGTTTGGGGCTTAATTCCCTGCGGATTCTTGTATGCAGCTCAACTCAAGGCAGCGGAAACGGGCAGTCTCTGGATGGGGGCAGCAACTATGCTCGCTTTTGGGCTGGGAACGCTACCGATGATGCTGGGCGTCGGAGTGTCGGCATCTAAATTAAGTGCTGACAAACGCAGCCAGTTGTTTCGGTTGGGCGGTTGGGTGACGCTGACGATTGGTATCCTCACCCTGATGCGAACCGGCGACACAATGGTAGATTACACGGGACACGCGGCGTTACTGTGTTTGATGCTGACTCTGATTGCCCGTCCGGTTAGCCGCTTCTGGTCGCAATTCTTACATTACCGCCGTGCCTTGGGAGTGGGAGCTTATGTGCTGTCCCTTGCCCACACTTTTCACATGGTAGAGCATACGCTGAACAGGAATTTCAACGCAGTGTTTTTTATGTTGCCAGTGCATCAATGGGGGATGGGTGCGGGAGCGATCGCTTTGGCGTTGATGACTCCAGCAGCACTAACTAGTTTTGACCAGATACAGAAATCTTTAGGCAAACGCTGGCGACAGATTCATCTGCTGAGCATTCCAGCGTTTCTCCTGTGTGTAATTCATGCGGTGCTAATCGGTTCCCATTACCTCGGTACTTTAGGGGGGACTTGGGCGAATCAGCTGCGGGTAGGGCTACTGGGAATGGTGGCGTTGGGTGTATTACTGGTGCGAGTTCGCTGGATTTGGTCACTTTTTTCACTTGAAAAATTATATGTCCCTCCTTCCCAGTCTCGGTAAAAGTATCACCTTACAAATTGACCAACCGTCTCTTCATCAGAGGGGTTGGGATAATCGCGGATATTTGTTGCAGACAATGGGTGAAACGGTGTTCTTCCTGACACTACTGGTTACACCCGCGACTGCCCATAAGGTGCAAATTGCAGAAGATGTCGGCGGTACCCTGCACATCGAACCCAATGACAACCCCAAAGCTGGAGAAGCTTCTCTTACCTGGTTTGCACTCACGCGCAAGGGCGGTCAAGTCATCCCCTTGCAGCAGTGTAATTGTCAGTTAACTGTCTACTCTGAACCCCGCACCCCAAACGCCCCCCCCGTCTTGTCGCCCGCGCTGAAAGCCATTTCCGCAGAAGGGTATCAAGGCATTCCGGGTGCCGAGATTGTCTTCCCCAAGCCGGGGACTTATCAGCTGCAACTCAGTGGCACACCCGCATCGGGAGCAAATTTTCAAGCGTTTGAGCTGAAATTTCCCGTTACCGTGGCAGCAGGGACGGCGGTGCCAAAAGTCAGTCAATCTAGCCAGCCGTCTACTCAGGAGCCAGTTCCCGCCAATCGCTCGGCTAGCGCGAATAGCTTGGCATTTCCTAGCGCGATCGCTATATTCGTCATTCTCGGACTGGGAATCGCTTGGCTTGTCTGGCGGCGAAGAAAGTAAAGATGCTGGGAGACATTACGACACGATGTGCAATTTTCTTGAATGAAAATCCCACCGGATGCTTCTAACTTGCTTTAGAAGCATCCGGTGGGACTTGTGTTCTGGATGGCGGTTCTCACGCTTAGTGCATACGCTCGGAACCTCACCCCCAACCCCTCTCCGTGAACGGAGAGGGGAGAATATTGAACCCCTCCCCGTTTACGGGGAGGGGCTGGGGTGGGGTTCAACATTCACGGGGAGGGGCTGGGGTGGGGTTCACCTTAATAGGTGCCGTCTTCGTACTCCGGCGCTTTGGTTTTTTCAGGAATGTTTAGGCGGGGCGCTTTGTAAGGTTCTGGCTCCTCAGCATCTTCCCAAACATCTTTCTCCTCGTATGCGTCTTCTTCGTAGTCCTCTTCGTCGTCGTATGGCTCAGATTCCACGTAGGGTCGATCTTCATAGCGAACGCCCCGCGTTTCGGTTGTCGCCTCGCTCCAGTTATCCTCTTCGTCGTCTTCTTCGTAATAAATGGATTCGGCTTGGCGCTTCCGAACTGGCTCTGGTTCTGGTTCGTCCCACTCGTCCTCATCCCAGCGGTTTTCAACAACCGGGGTGGAAGTGCGGAGTGGCGTGACGGTCGGAGTGCGAATGGGGATGCCAGTTCCCAGCTGCTTGTCCGATGCAACCGTCGGCTGAAAGTAAGCTTCCTCGTCTTCCCGTTCCCAAGGCGCTCTGCCGATGCCCAGACGCTCTAAAACGCCCACCGTTAGCTGAACGAGACGCTCTTCGGAGCCTTCAAATACAATTAATCGATTCGGGCCACTGCTGACAATTTCCTCTATCGGCAGCTCATAGGTGCTAATCACCTGGTCGGGAATTTGCGGCAACCCCAAAGATGCAACGATCAAGGAGTAAACTTTGCCACTGTCAGGATCGAACTTGAAACTCCGGACTCTGCCTAGAAGTTCGCCCGTTTCCGTAATCACTTCGCTGTTGATCAGGGTGCTGTAGGCATCAACGTCGATATCTTCAATAACGTCGTCATCTTCAACCAAGATCACATCGCCCATCTGACGGATGCTATCAAGGAGCATATACCGGGGCATTCCCGCAATCGAGAGCAGATTGTCTCGCAAACCGAGCGCCACAACCTTGCGCTGATCGATGTCTACCAATAGCTCCTTGACAACACCCACGCGCTTACCAGTGTCGCGGGTGATGACTTGGGTATTTAAAATGTCGGAGCGTTGACGGATTTGTTCAGATGTCATTGGAGGCCGAATCCCGATCTCGAATCCTATTAGTTACTAATACTAATTCAAATCATACAGACTCTTTTTGAGACTGCAATTTTAGTCCCAAAACTTGGGTGTAAGCTCCTCGCGCCTGAGTGACGCCGATCGTGCGTTCAGATGACTCAATCATAGGGCGTCGGAGACTCACAACAATAAACTGCGCCTGCATCGCTTGTTGTTTAATCATTCTAGCTAATCGCTCTACGTTTGCCCCATCCAAAAACATATCGACTTCATCAAAAGCATAGAATGGCGAGGGACGGTAGCGTTGCAGGGCAAAGATGAAACTCAGGGCGGTGAGGGATTTTTCGCCACCGGACATGGAAGCAAGCCGCTGTACGGGTTTGCCTTTGGGGTGGGCAACGAGGTTTAAACCTCCGACAAAAGGATCTTCAGAATCGTCGAGTTGTAAATAACCATCGCCATCGGAAAGTTCGGCAAATATTGACTGAAAGTTTTGATTGACTGCGTCGAAGGCTTCTTGGAAGGCGCGGCGTCGTAGGGTGGTGAAATTTTCAATTCGCAATAACAATTCGGTGCGTTCTGCTTCTAATGTTGCTAATTTCTGAGTGAGTTCCTCTAATCGGGTGGTGGTACGTTCGTATTCTTCTAACGCCAGCATATTGACGGGTTCCATTGCTTGCAGGCGTTTGGCGATCGCGCGCATTTCTTTTTGCAATTGTTCGAGTTGAGTGGTTAAGGAGTCAAAGGCGATCGCTTCCGTCTCAGTAGAACCCGGATTGACAAGCATGGGCACTTCTGGCAGCGGATCGGGTAATTCTGCCTGTTGTGCTTCTAGCTGCGGTTGTACGGTGGCTAAGGCTTCCCGGTGCTGTTGTTGGGTTTCTTGGAGTTTTTGCAGTTGCCATTCTAGCTGCTGTTGGGAAAGATGACGAGATCGCAATTCTTGTTCGGCGCGATCGCGTTGTTGTTTAATTTCCCCTAATTTCTCTTCTTGCTGTTTTAATCCGGCTTGGGTTTGGGCAATTTGCGTGCTAAGTTCTTCGGCTTTAGTGTTGAGGGCTGTTAGCTGATTTTGTTGTTCTACCTGTTGCGTGCGATATTCTTGCAAGCGCTGCTGACATTCTTGGATTTTTTCTTGCGATCGCTGTTGCTGATTTTCCAAATCTTTTAATCTTTGCTCAGCAGTACGAAGCGCTTTTTCCCGTTCTTGCAGCTGTTGTTCGCCGGTTTTAATCGTCGCCTGAATTTGTTGCCATTCGCTTGAAGTTTGAGATTGTTCTAATTCTGCTAAAGCTTGCCGCAATTGTTGCAGTTGCGCTTCCTGCGCGGGTAATTCGGCATTAAGCGAGGCTAAGCGAGACTCAGCTGTATGGAATTCTTGGGTATTTTTAGAAAGAAGCGATCGCGCTTGTTCTGTTTGTGCAATTAAGTTCTTAATTTCCTTTTGCAACTGTTGGCATTGCAGTTCTTGTTCCCGCCGCTTCGCCTTCGCCTCCGTCAATTCTTGACTCAGATGCTTGGTTTTTGCGGTCAAAGAACTGATAATCTCACCACAGCGATCTAAAATTCGCTCAATCTCTTGCAAGCGATTTCTCAACGCCGCTGCTTCTGCCGATTCTGCCGCGTCAGCCGTCCCAAAATGCAGCCCAGAACGTTGATTGCTACTGCCACCCGTCATCGCCCCGCTGCTTTCCAACAGTTCCCCATCGATGGTAACAATCCGGTGCTGCCCCAAGTGACGACGCGCATCATTGAGGTTTTCAAAGACAACGGTGCTGCCGAAGACGTAGGCGAAGATATCCCGATATCGCGCCTCACAATCAATCAAATTCACCGCATAGTCAATAAATCCATTCGCATAACTCAGGGCGACGGTTTGAGAAAATCGCGGTGGCTGAATTTTATTCAGGGGTAAGAAGGTGATCCGCCCTGCCCGTTTTTGTTTCAGCAGTTCGATTCCCGCCGCTGCCACGCCGTCATCTTCTACCACCAGATTTCCCAGACGCGCACCGGCTGCGGTTTCCAGTGCCAGCTGATAGCGGGGTTCAACGCGCCCTAGCTGGGCAACTAAGCCGCAGACACCGGGTAATCCTGATTGCAAAATCACTTTGGTGGCGAAGGTGCCTTGCGCTTCTTGCTCGGCTTGGGCTTGCGCTTCGAGTTTATCGAGTTGGCGCTGTTTGTCCCGTTGCTCTTGTAGCAGTCGCTTCTGAGTTTCTTGCTGGATTTGTAACTCGTGTTCGGCGGCTGCCAGAGATTTCGCTAAGGATTGGATTTCTTGGGCATAATCATTGAGTTGTATTTCAAAATCAGCTAATCGAGACTGTTTTGTGGTAGATTCTGGCTCAATTGTTTTTAAAAGCTGGTTTTGCTCCTCGATTTGCCGCCCCAAGTTGGCATAACGCTCTCTCAGTTGCGCTTGCTCGGTTCGTTGCGGTTCGACCGTTTGCAGTAAAGTTTCGATTTGGCGATTTAGGGCGGTTTGTTGCTGCACCCAAGCTTCCGAGGCGGCAGCGATCGCGCTGGCTTCTTCCCGTCTTTGCTCTAAAACTTGCTGCGCTTCATCCCGTGCGGCACGTAGAGACGCGATATCGTTGGTTTCGATAACTTGTTGTTCTTGAGCGAACTGTTGCAGCTTTTGCTGGTGTTGTTGAAGACTTCGCTCCTCGTGTTCTATATTCGCTGTCGTCGTCCCAAGTGCTGTTTCTAACTCGCGCTGCTGGCGTTGAGCCGCACGCCGTTCCGCTTCCTGAGTGGCAAGAACCGATTGCAAAGCCAGAAGTTCTTCTTCCCCCAGCGCTTTCACTTGGGTATTCAGTTGGTCGAGTTCTGCGGTTGCTTGCTGGATTTGAGCGTAGAGGGCAGTTAGTTGGGTGGTTAACTCAACACAAGTGCGATCGCCTGCTGCGATTTGCTCTTTGAGGCGTTGCTCTTGTTGTTGAAGACTGCGCCATTTTAGAACGACTTCCCACTGTTCTTTCTGCTGAAGTTCGGCGCGAAGTTTTTGGTATTTTTCAGCTTTAATGCGATCTTGAGATAAGCGATCGCGTTGGGCAACCAGTTCCGCCTCGACAATGCGACAGCTATCTTCCCGCTCTTTAACGGAATCTAGCGTGTTCTTCGCCTGCACGATTTTCCGGTCAAAGGTCGCCACTCCAGCCAATTCATCAATTATTTCCCGCCGTTCTCGCGGGTTCATCGAAATAATCCCGGTGACATCCCCTTGCAACACGACGTTGTAGCCTTCTGGATAAATCCGCAGGCGGTTCATTTGTTCGTGGAGTTCGGTGAGGTTGCAGGATGCACCGTTGATGTAGTAATTCGACGTGTACGTACCTTGCTGGGTGACTCGCAGTTTCCGCGTCACACTCCAGTCTGAGTTATCATTTCTCCCCCCCTTTTTAAGGGGTGGCAGGGGGGGATCGTCACTCACTTTTTCCAGGGTGGTATCGTCAGGATTTTCTCCTTGCCCATTGTGCGTCTCCTCTTCCTCATCTGAGAAAGCATCCGGTACATCAGACAAATCAAACGTCACCGTCACGCTAGTCTCCACCGTGCCGCGATGGGTTTGGTTGTGATTCACCAAATCCGGCAAGCGTTCCGCCCGCATTCCCTTAGAACTGGCAAGTCCCAGGCAAAACAGCAACGCATCAAGGATATTCGACTTCCCCGAACCATTAGGGCCAGAAACCACGGTAAACCCCGGCAGCAACGGAATTGAGGTGGTGCCACCGAAGGATTTGAAGTTACTGAGTTCCACTCGCTTGACATAGACCATAGGCGCTGGTCAATTAGGCTGTTCGGGTAGGTACAAGTGTATCAGTGTAATGATTCTCAATAGGTTAGCAGACGTGCTCAACTGATGACACCTTTACTCTTCAAGGATGTCTCTTGTGACCTCAATTAACTCGCTAATACTGATTTGCCTGCCAAGATGCGACTCCAGAACCTCGACGATTGCTGCTAACGTACTAAACTGAACACCGTTTAGCTCATTACGCACGGCGCTGCCGATTGTATTCTTGCTGACTCTACCTTGAGCAAGCTTCATCAATTGATACTGAGTTATTGCCTCACGCTCAAGAAACTCCTTTAGCCTCCATCGTACAGTTATCATTGATGTTCCAACTTCAATGCTCTTGCTTGTACCCAACATATTGGGTATACTGAGCCAGTAACCCAATGGATATGAGCATAATGGAAAGGCGTTTGCGAGTAGCATCGTTTTTTTCTGGTATTGGAGGCTTCGATCTCGGCTTTGAAATGGCAGGGATGGAAGTCGTCATGCAGTGCGAAATAGATCCATTTTGCAGAAAGGTGTTAAAAAAGCACTGGCTTGATGTTCCATTGTATGGTGATATTGCCGAGATCGAAAATGAGCAAATTCCCCATGCCGAGGTCTACGTCGCAGGATTTCCTTGCCAAGATTTGTCCTTAGCAAACCAAGGTAAAAGAAAGGGTTTAAAGGGAGAAAGAAGTGGACTGTTTCACGAATTTATCCGACTGGTTAAGCAACGACAACCTCGATGGATTGTCCTCGAAAATGTCCCAGGATTGCTCAATAGCAACTCTGGAAGAGATTTTGCAGTTGTCCTCCATGCCTTGGAAGGAAGCGGGTATGGCGTTTCGTGGAGAGTGTTTGACTCTAAATTTTTCGGAACACCCCAGAGACGTAGAAGAATCTTCCTTGTCGGAAGTCTTGGCTCAATCCGTTCCGCTCAGGTTCTTCTTGACGACAGACCATTTAAAATCTCTACTAGATCGAGCCAGTGCAAGGAACAAGCCATTACCACCAGCTCTAGAAAAAGCAATAAAAAATCAAGTATCTATTCTATCCAGCACGCCTCAGTTGGAAGAAAGCATACAGCGGGCCCGCAGTCAAAAGGATTCCGTAATGACGGAGAAACTTGGACTCTTGATTCAAGAGGCAGCTCAGATGTTGTCTGTAAGACGGATGACTCCTTCGGAGTACGAGAAACTTCAGGGATTCCCTTTGGATTGGACTCTCGTCGATTCCGAGTCTTAGGTAATGCTGTTACAGTTTATGTTGCCAAGTACATCGCCGAACGAATAGTTTATGTTGAAAAAGGGCATCAGCTTTTGAAAGAAAGCTCAAATCCTACTTTCAAACAATTAGCTCTCTTCTAAAGAGATCATGCTAGTCGTAAAGAGTTCATCATCTCTCACCCCATACTTAATTAGTCTCTCAACTAATTCTTGAAGGTCTAAATACAAAACATTATCTATATTAATATAAAAATTAATGGCTTCATCCTTTGTAATTTCATAAGGGATAAATGCACAATTCCATTCCCCACTCTTCTGGCGCTTCAGGGTTTCAATATCAGGTAATTTCCTGAGTAGGTGTAGATAGATAGTTTTACCCATTGCCGCTACAAATTTTTTATCGGAACTGACGCATATTCCTCCTTTTACGATTAACTGTTCTTGCAAGCGTCTCCAAGCATTAGCCGGAATTAAGCCTGGAGTGGTTACTCTACCAGTTTTTGTAACTCGTGCAGGAAAACTATCTAATCTTACGTCCTCTCCATTTTCCCATTTAGTTACATGGTCGGTAAGAATTCTTGTAGAACTTGTTTCCCCACCTCCCTGAATTTCAAGAATGCAGGCATCGCCATTTCTCTTGTCTCTCAAAATAAAGTCTGCCCTTTGCCTGAGTCTCGTTGTAACCTCATACCTATATTCAATATCTTGGGCTGCTATACCAGCCTCAAAAATGACTTGTGATATTTCAAATAAGCGCGAGCGCTGATATGAGGTTGGATTCTGCATATCTGTAGACAAAAGCCTATGCTCGCAAACAATCAACGGAACGCCGCCGCTACTTTCAACCACACACATCGGTTTTTGTTCAAGCTCTCGGTTAATTTTTTTACAAGTTTTACCAAGGTATGGACATAACTTCTCAGCTGATTGATACTCGGAAGCTGTTAAACCGTGAGTATTCATACCTAAAAATTCAATAATCTTTACAGCCATAAGCTTTCCTATGTCTATTCAATTATGAGCGATCGCATCTTTGGACCCCCACAATTTAGCGCGATCGCTCCCAGCTATGATGCTTGTATAGAATCACCAGCAACCAATAACAGCGTAAACTGAGATGACACCGACGCTCTTAAATAACCGCTATCGCATCATTCGGGCGTTGGGAACAGGTGGGTTTGGCGAAACCTTTTTGGCGGAAGACACCTATATGCCTTCCCGTCGTATTTGTGTCATCAAGCAACTGAAACCTGTAGCCAATAACCCCCAAGTTTATCAACTCGTTCAAGAGCGATTTCAGCGAGAAGCAGCTATCTTAGAGCAACTGGGTAACGGCAACGAACAAATTCCTCGGTTGCACGCTTATTTTGAGGAAAAAGGGCAGTTTTACTTAGTTCAGGAATGGATTGAAGGTTTTACCCTGAGTCAAAAATTGCAACAGCAGGGACTTCTCAGCGAAAAATTAGTCGAGGAAATGCTAGCAAGTCTCTTGCCAGTTTTGGATTATATCCACACCAAAGGGATTATCCACCGAGATATCAAACCGAGCAATATTATTCTGCGACAACAGGATGACAAGCCTGTTTTAATCGATTTTGGCATCGCCAAGGAAATCATTGATAGGACGGTAGACGCCCAAGGCGATATCAGTCAATCAATTGCTGTCGGGACGCTGGGTTATATGCCCCCAGAACAAGCAGCGGGTAAACCTGTCTACGCAAGCGATATTTATAGTCTAGGATTGACTGCGATTTATCTGCTGACAGGTAAACGTCCTCAAGACTTCCATATCAATCCTCAGACGGGCGAGATGATGTGGGATGCAGACGCCCTAGGATTCAGCCCGAATTTAGTAGAGGTTTTGGATAAGGCAGTGCGATGCCATTCGAGCGATCGCTATCCAGATGCCAAAACCATGCTATCAGCTTTGCAACCTCACGACCAAGCCTTGCCGCACGCCCAAAACCTTTCCATATCTGATGTAAATACGATTAACTTTGCAGAGATACCAACCTCACCCCTCCCATCTGTTAGACAAGAGAAATCAGAACCTAGGATTCCCCACAGCCGTCAGGAGTATCGCCATCGCCAGATATTGATCAATAAGGTCAAAAATTACTGGATAAAAGGCGTTCTTGAAACTTCTTTACATGGCAAAGCGCTGATAGAACTCGGCTTAGAAAAACGCTTGGATGCAATCGATAGACCTTGGGGGATTGTCTGGGAAACTGCTGACCAACCCAGACAAACTTTATCTAAAAATACTAGAGTCATCGACCTTTTTAATCAGATGGGAGAAGGGCGAACTTTGCTAATTTTAGGCGAACCGGGTGCGGGAAAAACCACAACGCTTCTAGAACTTGCCCGCGATCTCATTGATTTTGCCGAAAAAGATGTCAATCAGCCAATTTCAGTAGTATTTAATCTTTCTGCCTGGACGAATGCCAAAGAAAAAATTGCTGACTGGCTTATTCGGGAACTCAATACTAAATATCAAGTTTCTAAAGAAATTGGCAAGAATTGGATTAAGGAGCAACAACTACTACTGTTACTAGATGGCTTAGATGAAGTCAGTGCGGAACGGCGGGAGCATTGTGTTGAAGCAATTAATCAATTTAGTCAGGAATACGGGCAAACTGAAATTGTTGTTTGTAGCCGCCTCAAAGATTATGAATTGTTATCGAACCGTCTCCGATTTCAAGGCGCAGTTTTTATCCAACCGCTCACTTTAGAACAAATTTATCAATATCTAAAAAGTACGGGAACAGAACTAGCAGCACTCAACACCGCACTGCAAGCAGATACGACACTGCAAGAATTAGCAAAATCCCCGCTAATACTCAGTATTATGACCCTCGCTTACCAAGGAATGTCAATTACTGACTTACCCGGTCTAAATTTAGAAGAACGCCGCCAACATTTATTTGATAAATATATTCAAAGAATGTTTGAGCGCAGAAGTGGGAATACTCAGTATTCAAAAGAACAAGCAATTCACTGGCTCAGTTGGCTGGCACAAAGGTTAGTTGAAAAGTCACAAACGGTATTTTTAATTGAACGGATTCAGCCTAGTTGGTTGCCAACAAACGGGCAAAGAAGAATGTATGCTGTTACTCTGGGTTTGTTGATTGGACTGAGTGCAGCATTGGGGGCTGGTATAATTTCTGGGCACGCGGCGGGGCTGCAAATTGGATTAATTGTTGGACTCATTAGTGGACTATGTGGTTTTCTGGGTGCAGGGTTAATTTTTGGAGTGATTAGTAATCAAATCAACCCAGTCGAAACGCTGAAATGGTCAAGTGCAAAAGCAAAAGATAACCTGAAATCCGGGCTAGTTGTTGGGCTGATTGCTGGGCTAATTTTGGGGTTAAGTAGTGGGCTGGTTTCGGGATTAAGTAGTGGGCTAGGTTCGGGATTAGTGTTTAATCTCCAGTCAGGGTTAACTGATAGTTTGATTTCCGGGCTACGGGGCGGTTTGGGTGCGTGGCTAATTTTTATATTGATGCGTGGGTTGATGGGGCCAGGGATCGAAACCAGTACAGTTTCGAATCAAGGGATTTGGCAGTCAGCAAGAAATGCAACATTCTTTGCAATTGTAGGAATTCTGGGGTTAGAAATCATTGCTGGATTGATGGGAATTCCTCTCTTTTGGGGACTAATTATTGGGTTATTTTTCGGAATGTTTGCAGCGGGTGAAGCTTGCGTGAAACACTTTGCTTTACGAGTTATTCTTTATTGCAACGGTTACATACCTTGGAACTATGCGCGTTTTCTAGACTGGGCAACTGAGCGCATTTTGTTACAAAAAGTGGGCGGCGGTTATATTTTTGTTCACCGATTGTTGTTAGAGCATTTTGCTCATAAATCTAACACTCTTAAATAACTTGTACAACCGAGATCCCGGGCTTTTTAAAGAAGTCCGGGATCTGAACTGCTGGCGTTGTTTTTCGTTGTTAAAAGCTTAATTATAAAAGGATTAATTTTAAATCATTTATATCTTGACTTCGTAAATAGCGATCGCTTCGTCTTTCCCCTTCACCTTTACCGATTTATCTACTAATTCCAAGGAGAACGATTCGGGATAATACAAACTATTCATTACTGACTCTGTTACCAAAATATTACAGTTATATTGCTTCGTTAAACCCTCAAGGCGAGAAGCTAGATTCACTGAATCGCCAACCACTGTAGAGTCAATACGGGAAGTAAATCCCACGGTACCCATCACCACCTCACCGCGATGGATACCAATACCGACAGCGATCGCTGGTAAACCTTTTTGCATCCGCGCCTCATTGAACCGGGAAAGCGTCTGTTGCATCAAAATTGCCGCACGCACAGCGGAATCAGTTCCTTCATCATCGAACAATGCCATGATTGCATCGCCAATATATTTGTCAATAAAGCCACCACTCTCTTCAATCGGCAATCCCATGCATTCCAAGAAATCATTCAAAAACGAAAATGTTTGCTGTGGCGTCATTTGTTCTGCCATTGAGCTGTAGCCTCGGATATCGCAAAACAAAATCGTCATTGTTCGCGTCGCTGATACACCCACCTGAATGTTTTCAATTCCCTCTGGTGCAATAACTGCAAGAAATTTGTCCGGTACGAAATGTTCAAACGATTTCAAAGTTTTCTGTAACTTACTAAACGATGTCTGCAATGCGACTGACATCTCGTTAAAAGACTTTGCTAAAGCACCAATTTCATCAGACAAGTTAATTTCCGCACGATGATGCAAATCCCCAGCAGCAATTCTGGCAGCACTTACCTGCAAACGCTGCACTGGATCGCTCAACCGCTTTGCCAAAATATACGCATACACTAAACCAACGAAAAGTCCCACCGTACCCACCAGCAACGCCTGATTTACCGCATAGACAACAGCGCGGTTAATTTGTCGTAGCGACATCCCAATCCGCAACGTGCCGATTTTTTCACCAGATACCATTTGGACATCCGAACTTACCTCTATAATTCGTTCGCCACGCTTCGCGCGTATGCTCTCCAAAAACTTGATATCCCGCAAAGCAAATGTTTCTACAGCAGAAGACTTTTGCGATAAATCTAGGGCGGCATTCGTCACTTTTACTGGCACAATATCTGGAATGTACTGGTTTTGGAAATCGCTAGGAGACGACGCGAGGATCTGATTTTTTTTCCGAACATCAGAGACGATAATGTATAGGAAATCCTGATTTTCTTTCATCAGCAAATCCAGATCCACGCGGATTTGACTCCAGTTATCTTCCGAAAGTTCGTTCGCTAAGGCATAAGCTGATAGCTTGACTAAGGACTTTGCTTGACTCTTCTGCTGCTGGCGGTAGAGGTTACTCTCGGTCTCTGCCCAAACCCAAACGATTGAGCCAACTAGCGTGACTATCAACAGCGTTGTCGCAGTCATAATCTGGGTGCGGATTGAGTGGAAAGCAAACACTTTCATGGTGCTTCAGCGCTCGTGATTCTCATTTTTATTACATCCCACTAGCGTCATCTAGCATCCGGTTTAAGTTTTAAAATTGGTAGGTCAGTTTGAGACACTGATATTCTTGGTGTCTGATGACTGTTAATAAGTTATTCTTTCTAGACTCAAGTAGGTTCGCTCTCTAAGTTAGTCTTCTTTTTGGGTTTATTCAACTCTTTGCACTTAGCTTGAGCCTCGTTATATGCCTCCGAATAGTTTTTCCCACCCATCATCACATTGCCGTAATACTCATGCGGTAAAGCATCATAAACAGGTAGTGCGTCATCTTCTGGATAATCTTCCTGAGCTTCTTCTACCGCTGCAATCAGTTTTTTTATGGTTAAACGTTGTGCCGGAAAGTAGTAGAGTTCTTGAGGATTTTTATTGAAATGTGGCAGAGTTGGATCGACAATACAATTATCCAGCTCCAGCCAACCATGCTCAATTGGTTTGTATGGCTGGTCATCCCAAACTAAAAAACCTTGAACATACATACACCCTTCAGTTAACAAGGCTGCTTTATAGGCATTATCAAAAGGAGTTTTCGCTTTGCTTTTAATGCGTTTAGACAGTTCTGTTGAAAGAGTTTCATCTAATGGTTTGCTCATATAAAATCCTTAAAAACAGTTGATATCTTCTGGAAATTTGGTTGTGATAGTTGTGTATTAATTTCTATCAAAAATTGGACAAAATTTCAACCACGAATGTCACCCATCTCTGTTTGCTCAAAGAGAAAGATTTCTCTTCCCTATTTTGACACTTAGAACCAAAAGCGAGTGTCAATGGGCCACCCATTTTTGCGGGGATAGATTCTTGGTTATCGCCCGATCTAGTTGCCAGCAAAATGTCGCAGTCGCGCAGGTCGGCGGCTGCCAAGCGGACTGGATTAGAGGGGTCACGGGAAATGGGTGCCTTCCCTTGAACCACAATTTCGCCATTAACGGGCAACTGAACACCCGCGAAGGCTAAAACATCGCGCACGCGCACTCCGTGAAGTTTGACTTTGCCAGTAGGCCAGCCCATTCTATACCCAACATTGTCCGAAATTGTGACTTGGGGCAGTTTGTCAAGAGTCGCTAAATCTAGTTCGCGCTTTCCTACACGTAATCTTACGGGTTCAGTACCAATTATCATGTGGCTAACGTAAAATGCCCAAGATAATTCGTTATACTTCTGTTTCAATTCTGGGTATCGTCTATACGGAAATATTAAATAAATTGGGCCGCCTTGAGCGCGAGGAATTGGTTTGCCATTTCTGGCGATCGCTAATGTAATCGGGTAGGCAAGCAAATCCTTGACGGCAATTGTCACTTGGTAGCCATCAAAGCAGACAAAGGTAACATCCCTGACATCGGAGGCGATCGCTAACTGTTTTAAGAGGCTAGAGACACGAATACCGTGAAAGTCAAAAATCTCTTTTGGGTTGAGTACAAAATTCGGATCTGTGGTTTTTACACGCTCGGTTGCCAATGCTTGTAGCTGTTGCCAATTCAATTGCACAGATTCCCTCTGAGCAATTTGCCCCCCAATCTCTAGATTCCATTCAGTTTCCTGTGGCTCTTGGGAATTGGCTTTTACCTTCTGGGCATTGAGAGCGATCGCTTCCGTTCGCCATGTTTCCAGTTGCTTGTCTGTTAGCTGATCTGTACAAGCTCCACAAAAGATACTCGCGATCGCTAGCGGCACTAAAGCCAAATTTTTCCCTAGGTTTGGATTCAACCGCATTTAAAAGAATACTTCTTTCGATATTTGGCTGATTAGCGATCGCTCTTACAAGTGCAGCGACTTAATTCTTTTTAACACAGTTAGATCCCTTCATCCGGGAAAATACTAGGTCGGGAAAATATCTAAAACTTATCCGGGGGTTCTCACTCTTAGTGAAATATATACACTCGGAACCTCACCCCAGCCCCTCGACCTCCACGGAGAGGGGAGAATATTGATGGGAGGGAGTATTGAACCTTAGGATGCGGTATGACCGGAAGCATCACCTCCAACCCCTACCTGCTCTTTAGGGAGGCGAAAAAATAGCACCCCATATCACCCAAGGAAATAGCCCCCTCTCCGCCTGCGGAGAAGGGTTGAGAGTGAGGTTCCCTCTACTTAAAACTGCCGCAAAAAGCGCAAATCGCTGCTGTACATCCGGCGCACATCATCAATTTGATGCAGTACCATCGCAAAGCGCTCAGCACCAAAGCCAGCAGCAAAGCCAGTATAAACTTCTGGGTCGTAACCTACTTTCTTGAGAACATTGGGATCGACCATCCCGCAGCCCATCACTTCTAGCCATCTCCCTTGCCACTGCACATCCACTTCCGCAGAAGGCTCAGTGAAGGGGAAATAACTCGTCCGGAAGCGAATTGGCAACTCTGCGCCGAACATCTCCTCCAAAAACACTTTAATCGTGCCCTTGAGGTCAGTGAAAGTCAGTCCTTCATCTACTGCCAAAATTTCGATCTGATGGAAGACTGCCGAATGGGTCGCATCGACGGTATCCCGACGGTAACAGCGTCCGGGTGCAACAATCCGAATCGGCGGCTCATTTTCTTCCATGTAGCGAATCTGCACCGAAGAAGTATGAGTCCGCAGCAGATTACCATCCGGCAGGTAGAAAGTATCCTGCATATCGCGGGCGGGGTGGTCGGCGGGAGTGTTCAGCGCCTCGAAGTTGTAGTAGTCTGTCTCCATTTCCGGGCCGTTGGCGACCGTGTAGCCGAGTCCGACGAAGATATCTACAACCCGGTCGATCGTGCTGTTGAGGGGGTGCTTGCGACCGAGGGGACGATAAACTCCCGGCATCGTGACATCCAGGGTTTCTGACTCCAGCTTTGCTTGGATCTGTGCTTCCTGTAAGTTTGTCCGCTTGCGATCCAAGTCTTGTTGTAGCGCTTCTTTAACTTCGTTTGCTAAAGCGCCAATGCGGGGGCGATCGCTTGCGTCTAATTTGCCTAAACCCCCTAGTACCTTCGAGAGCTGCCCTTTCTTGCCCAGATAGCCAACTCTGAGTTCCTCTAGGCGTTCCAGGGTATCGGCGGCAGCGATCGCTTGAGTTGCTTCCTGTTTGAGCGCGGCTAATTGAGCCTCAAGCTCGTTGAGCATCGTGGTCATTTTAGAGAGGGTCATTTCTAGTGGCAGTAAGCTTGAGTTTAGCGCGATTTTGACTCATCCATCTGCTACAAGCTGCTACAGGCTGCGATGCAAATTCATCCACAATAGAGTGAACTCCTTGATACACCCCCTTGATTGAATTGATGAAATTGCTAATCAGCAACGATGATGGCATCTTCGCTCTGGGCATCCGCTCCCTCGCTAATGCTCTTGCAGAAGCCGGTCACGATGTCACCGTAGTTTGTCCCGACCGAGAACGGTCCGCCACTGGTCACGGTCTTACCCTCCACGACCCCATTCGCGCCGAAGTCGTTGACTCGATTTTTCATCCCACAGTTAAAGCTTGGTCTTGTTCGGGAACCCCCTCCGACTGCGTGAAACTGGCACTGGGTGCTTTGCTCGATGCCCCCCCGGACTTTGTCCTTTCTGGTATTAACCACGGCTCCAATCTCGGCACCGACATTCTTTACTCTGGTACAGTTTCAGCAGCAATGGAAGGCGTAATTGAAGGAATTCCCAGCATTGCTTTTAGCCTGACCAGTTACACTTTAAGGGAATTTCAACCCGCTGCCCGGTTTGCCACAATTCTGCTTTCTCACTTATCGAAGCAACCGCTACCAGAGGCAATGTTACTCAACGTCAATGTGCCGCCTGTGAAGTGGGAAGAGATTGCTGGTGTTGCTCTGACTCGCCAAGGAATTCGTCGCTATTTTGATATCTTTCAAAAGCGAGTAGATCCTCGTGGCAAAACTTATTATTGGTTAGCAGGTGAGGCTATAGAAGAGGTAGAACAACCAGAAAATCCTCTGTTACCAAGTCACATAGAAACAGATGTTCAGGCGATTCGCAAAAATTACATCACCGTGACACCTTTGCAATACAACCTGACCTATGCCGCTGGGATAAATAGCTTGCAAGAGTGGGAGTTAAATTTCCATTTATAGCAATTCTCTAGCACGGTTTAATCCCTTCCCGGCTCCTCTCCGTTCACGCAAATGGGTTCAATATTCCCCTCTCCGCGAACGGAGAGGGGTTAGGGGTGAGGTTCCGAGTGTATATATGAAGATTAAGAAATCCTCATTCTTCAACAAAAAGCGAATTATGGCTGCACTACATTTTTTCGCTTTAACGCTCTAGCAGCACTAGCAGCAACTAATGCTAAAGCCACTGCTGTACCAGGCTCAGGCACTGGTTTTGGTGGCTTGGGCTTGGGCTTGCCAGCTAGCTCGTAACTTCCATTCTGAGTTTGAAACTTGATGGGAAAAGAATCTAAAGTAGCAGCGTAATTTACGCCGAAATTTCCGGTAATGTTGACCTTAATCGTATCAGACTTACCGCCTGATTGCAGACCATCTTTAACATCGCCACCATTGCAACCATTTGCTGCGTAGATGCAAACATCAATGTCTTTAAAGCCCCCAGGAAACTGCTGATTACTAGAATTATCAGGCGGCTTACCAGACTTACCAGATTTATTGGGCTTAACAGTTTGAACCTCAGCCTTTTGAACCTCAGCATTGTCAAAAATGCTTCCTGGTTTAATCAATGACACAGAAGTCGCATCAGGAGTTACGCTAAACCCAGTACTGAGTATCGCTGCCTGAAAATTAGCAGATGTTGTATTAGTAATTTTGACTTCCAAAGATAGCAGATTTTGCGTGAAGTCAAGCACCTTAAAGATACCTGTAGCGCTTAAATCTACCGGAGTGCTTTTACCATCCGTGTTTTTAGTACCGCTGGCGAGGAACCAGTCAACTAAAAAGGAATTACCAATGTCATTTTTAGTAATACCAACATCGTACAGTTGTTGACCGGCTGGATTCCCCGCTGTACTATCGGCTCCTGTCTTTGTAGTGATTGTGAAGGCGCTGGCAGGAGAGAAGGTAGAAGATGCGGTGGCAATTCCTGCGGCAACTACAACCGAAGCGAAAATCGAAACAGAACGGCTACCAACAGCAGATAAAACAGGTAATCCGATATTTAGTTTTGAGAGGATTTTTGCCATTATATTGACTTCCTGTATTTTTGCCTGATTTATCTAACTAGCCGTAGACATTTTTATGGTGTGTAAATATATGTGTAAGTGATTTCGGTAGATAGTGTCTAGAGTACGGTAGTGGTTTTTACTGACTCTTTAAGAATATAGGGGCTTGCTTTATCAAAACTTCAAAAAGAGAATATGTAATTCTCCGCTAGAAAACAGAGCTAACGGAGAATTACGTAAGTTTTCACTTTTCGGAGAAGTTATTTTTAAGTGATCTACTCCTGTGCAACTGCATACTGAACCAGTTGACTCATGCGCTGGCGCAAGGTTTCTAAGCCGAGGCGCTGACTCGCTGAAATAAACACCGCTTGCGGAAATTCTTCCTGTGCCAGAACCAACGTATCGCCATCAACTTCGTCGATTTTATTAAACACAACCAGCACTGGGCCGGGTGTTATAGGCATTTCCGACAAGATAGTCATCACAGAACGAATCTGACTTTGCCACGCCGGATGAGATAAATCCACGACATGAAGCAGCGCGTCAGCTTCCGTCACTTCTTCTAAAGTGGCGCGAAAGGCATCTACCAAAGAAGGCGGCAACTCGTGAATAAATCCCACCGTATCTGTCAGCACAATCTGCTGAGGTTCAGCCGTCACAGCGTCAGGAATCGTTAAGCGTCGCGTGGTGGGGTCGAGAGTCGCAAATAGTTGGTCAGCCGTGTAAACTTCGGCATTTGTCAGTACATTCAATAGGGTTGACTTCCCAGCATTCGTATAGCCAACTAAAGCCAGAGAAGGAACTTCCTGATGTTGCCGCGAAAGTCGCAGCCGCGAACGGTGTGCTTGCAGCTGGTTCACTTCCTGTTGCAGTCGGGCAATGCGGCGCGCGATCGCACGGCGTTCGGTTTCCAATTTTGTTTCACCAGGCCCTCTAGTGCCGATACCGCCGCCTAGTCGGGACATCGCTTGACCTCGACCTGTCAGGCGGGGCAGCATATATTCCAGCTGAGCCAGTTCTACCTGCAACTTACCAGCACCAGATTGGGCGCGTTGGGCAAAGATATCCAAAATCACCTCAGTGCGGTCTACCACTCGAATGCCCGTTTGGACTTCCAAGTTGCGAACCTGAGCGGGTGAAAGGTCGCGGTCAAATACGATTAGGTTCACTCCGAGAGTCTGGGCAGTGAGGGCAATTTCTTGTACTTTTCCTTCACCCACGACTGTCTGAGGATGGGGACGCGGGCGCTTCTGCTGTATTGTCTCCAATACTTGTCCGCCAGCCGTATCCACTAACCGCGCTAATTCTTGCAATCCGTCTTGGAACTGCTGGGGTGTCCTGTCACCCGTCATCAACCCAACCAGCAGCACCCGGTCGTGGTCGATGTCTACTTGCCGAGCAACAAATTCCCGTTGGAACTCGGCTTCTAGTCCATCGACCAGTTCCAGAAAGTCCTGGTTCGCCAGCACATCTAGGCTCATCGGCGGCGACAAACTCCAGGGAGTTTCGGGGTGAGGAACTAGGTGAGCAATATAAGTTTCTTTAATATAACCTGTAGCTCCGCCGCCACGACGCTCAAAACCTGTCCCAGTGAGGGATATCACCACTAGCGCATCCAGACGTTGCATTGCCATTGCAGTTAAGGCAGCTTCATTGGGTGCTTCTGGTTTCAACTGGGTGGCGATGCAGCGAATGCCGCTAAGTCGTTCTGCACCGTAGCGAGGCAATTCTAGAGGGGGAATCTGCGTTTGCCTGGGGGTTCCCACTCCTACCCGAATCACCTGTCCCCGGCGATTGATGTAAGCGCACATTGGCTGGTTAATTTCGGTGCTGATTGCTGCCAGCCTCTGGGCAAATTCTGGCGTAGTCAGACAATCGCCCGGTAGCCGTTGATGATACAGTCGCTGTAGCTGCTTCAGATGGCTGGACTTAAGACCTTGAAGATTGCCGTAGATAGTCTCGATAGGGGTTTTATGCCAGTAAACTGGCTCCTGAATTCGATAACTCTATTTTACCGACTTCATCCCTGATGAAAAGGAGCGGGCAAAGGGACTCTGGAAAGCGGCAATTACGAATGAACAATGACCCATTACCGATGACCCATTACCCATTTCTGAATGAGTTTTCGCCATCGTGGTGTTTTTGGGTTTCCCAAAGCTTTGTCGTAGCTCGCGTAAGTTTCTTTATACCGTCCCAACCCATGCAATGCTGCACCTCGGAACGTCCAAGCTTCTTTATCTTCTGGTGCAATTTCTAGCGCCTTGTCGCAGCTAGAGAGGGCTTCTTCATAGCGGTTTAAGTGAATTAGCACAACGCCTCGAAATACCCAAGCAGCGTGGTCTGATGGTGCAAGTTCTACAGTTCGCTCGAAGCAGACCAGTGCTTCTTGATAGCGACCTAAGTTTGCTAGCGCTTCGCCTCGGTTGTACCAGATTTTGTGGTCGCTGGAGTCAACTCCCAGTGCTTGATCGATACTCGCGATCGCTTGCTCGTAGCGCCCTAATCTACGCATAGGTATTTTTACTCTAGAAACCTAGCTTCTGAATGAGTGAATCTATTGTACAAAAATGCGCCTAGTTGTCGAGGGGATGAATGAGAGCGATCGCACTTTGCGGCGAGCGGGAATGCGACGCACAGCGTTTTGCGTTGCACATTACACTTATCTACCTTTCACCAGTGACTCGTTTGCCATTAGCCCAACTTAGAAAATCAAAACTTTTGATGGCACTTTATATGCTTTCTAAGCAACTGAGCTACGCTGCATGACCTCTCTCCTACAAGGAGAGAGGCTTTGAAATTTAGCCTTCTTCCCGATTCCGGGAAGTCGGTTGGGGGTTAGGCCTGAGTGTACTTGACTCAAGCGATAAGTGCTATATTTACTGGCTAATTCAACCATTAATTTTGTTATTCAATCTACTGATGGAGCCAAAGAGCTAGCTAATTGAACGAACTAAACGTATTAAAAAAGCTATGATTATGCCTCTGGTTAGAAAGATTATCGAATCATTCGGTTGTTGAAAAGTTTCTGAAGCAACCTTATATCCAATTCCTGCCATTGCTGCTAAAATCAAAAGCCTCCCAAAATCTACTAGTAATTGATTTCGGTTACTATTTATTTTTAGATCATTATAAAAAATAGTTGTATCTACGATTAAAAAGTAAGTGATACTTGAAAAAACTAGTAAGCCGACTAAATACTGCATTAGATTATATATTTTTTAGAATTACCATTGTTTAACGATGTAAAATAATTATCTAAAGATAAATTTTGGATGTTATCCATGCATGGATAGAGTGCGCGATCGCGCTTTAGGGTGAGTGAGGACGCGATCACTTCTATTTAATGCTCTCTTCTAATAACGTAGCACTCCGCCATTGATTGACGGCACTTTGCAACTTATCTGATAACCAATCATCATACTGAGGATAAACTGGCAATCGCGGTACTAATTCCCAACCCGCAGGTTCTAAAATTTCTTTTAATTGATGATATTGAGGATGAGGATAATCGGGATTTACTTCGTCTTTTGGGCCAATTCCGCCTAAATCTCTGGCACCGGCTTCTACGCAAGCGAGTAACCAACTCGAATCTGTAACTAAATTGGGGGGAATTTGGATAGTAATGTCTGGGGGGAGGATTTGACGGGCTTTGGCAATGACTTCTGGTAATTGATGGGGGTCAAAAGGTGGGGCGTCGAAGGTTTGTTGAGTGCCGGGGCTGTGAGGTTGGAGGATGACTTCTTGAATGTGATTGTAGCGTTGATGGAGAAGCGCGATCGCTTCGAGTGTTTCCCACCAATCTTGCTCGGTTTCTCCAATTCCTAAGAGTAATCCGGTTGTAAAGGGAATCCGCAATTCTCCTGCCCACTCTAACTGTTGCAAACGTAATTCTGGGATTTTACTCGGAGCGTGTTTGTGAACGGTTTGCAAGAGCTGCGGTGTTAGCTGTTCTAACATTAGCCCCATCGAAACATTAACCTCCTTCAGCTTTTGCATTTCCTCAAAACTTAATGGCCCTGCATTAGTGTGGGGGAGAAATCCCATTGATAGCGCTAGTTCGCAAAGGTCATAAATCCGCTGGAACCATCCCTGACGGCGTGAGGAATGGGGATGCACTTCACCGCTGAGGATGAGGATTTCGCAGACGTTTTGAGAGGTGAGCGATCGCAAGACTCTCTGGGCATCTGATAGGGTAAGCCAAGGACTTTTACCGGGATCGGTGCGAAAGTTGCAGTAACTACAGCGATTAAAACACTCGTAGGTGGGGACAACTGTGTAAGCGGGGCTGTAGGTGACAATGCGGGAAGATGACATAAATTTAGATTTTTAGCGCAACGGTACGCAAAGGTAAGCGCAAAGGAAAGACGCCATAAATGGGCATTTCGACAACTTTGCGAACTTCTGTTGCTCTTTGCGTTGAGAAACATTACTACAATTCATGTGTTGGTACTGCTACTCCCAGCCATGACTCTGACTCAAGTTTGGGGCGCTCTCCTCATTTTTATTGTCTGTCCTCTCTTGGGCGGATTGCCTCTCATTGCTTGGATTGTTCGCGCCCTGACTGGGCGGCGACTGGCAAGACTTGGCACGGGCAATGTGTCCGTCTCTGCTGCTTTCTACCACGGGGGACGCCTTGCGGGTATTTTGGCGGTGCTGTCGGAAGCTTCTAAGGGGATTGCTGCCGTTTTATTGGCGCGGAGTTTCTTTCCGACGAACCCCGAATGGGAGTTAATCGCGCTGATTGCGCTGGTGCTGGGGCGTTATTGGATGGGTCGGGGTGCTGGCACCACCAATGTTGTTTGGGGTATGGTCGTTCATGCTCCGTTGGTGGCAGTCTTAGTATTTGTAATTGGGGGAGTTAGTTTTACACTGGTGCGGGAGAGGAAGCAAGGGCGCATTTTGGTTTTAATTTTGTTGCCCGTATTCATGGCGCTATTGCCCAATCACTCAACAGCGCAAGTTGTCGCCGCGATCGCTCTTAGTGGGATCATCGCCTGGATTTATCAGAAAATCCCCGATGATTTAGACCTTCCATCCGAACAAGCTCAAACTGGGAATAAAGCTGTGTTTCGTTTTTTCCGAGGTGATAAAGCGATTGTTTCTCTCGATCAAGCGCTAGAAGTCAGCAAGGTCGGACAAAAAGCCGCAACGCTATCTCAGCTCAAACGCTGGGGTTATCCGGTGCCGATGGGCTGGGTGCTGACGCCTGGGGACGATCCAGGGGTGATGATTGAGTTTCTCCAAGTTTCCGAACAACAACCCCTCGCGGTGCGTTCTTCTGCGGTTGGGGAAGATTCGGAACAGTCTTCGGCGGCGGGACAATACGCAACGATTTTGAATGTTACAAGTGCAGAAGCGTTGGAGGAAGCGATTACTCGCGTTCTTGCTTCTTACGATAACCCGGCGGCAAAAACTTATCGGCGCGATCGCAATCTCCCAGAAGCTTCGATGTCGGTGTTGATTCAAACACAAGTCCGGGGTGTCTTTTCTGGCGTTGCTTTTAGCCGAGATCCGATTGCCCAACAAGGTAATGCAGTCGTGATTGAGGCATTGCCAGGAGACGCGGTGCGGATTGTATCTGGGCAAGTGACGCCAGAGCAATATCGCGTGTTTGTGGACGATCTCCAGGCGCAGGATGTCGCGTCTTTACCCGTGGAAGGTAGCGGCGATGTCCCTCCGGCGTTGATTCAGCAAGTCGCTTACTTAGCGCGGCAATTGGAAAGTCAGTATCACGGCATTCCCCAAGATGTTGAATGGAGTTACGATGGGCAAACCCTGTGGTTGTTGCAATCGCGGACAATTACTACTCTGCAACCTATCTGGACGCGCAAGATTGCCGCTGAGGTGATTCCGGGGTTAATTCGTCCGCTGACGTGGTCGATTAATCGTCCTCTGACTTGCGGTGTTTGGGGAGAGATTTTTACTTTAGTTTTGGGCAAAGAAGCTGTTGGGTTAGATTTTAATGAAACGGCGACGCTACACGCCTCTCGCGCCTACTTTAATGCAACCTTGTTGGGACAAATTTTCCGTCGTATGGGTTTACCGCCGGAAAGTTTGGAGTTTTTAACTAGAGGTGCTAAGTTCTCAAAACCCCCTCTGGCTTCTACGCTGCGAAATGTGCCGGGGTTACTGCGATTATTGGGGCGCGAATTGAGTTTAGAAAAGGATTTTGCGCGGGATGATCGGCGTTTATTTACCCCTATTTTGGAACGGCGCTCTGCTTATTTAGATGCGGGACTGGATGCTTCCACTCAAAAGTCAGACGCGATCGCTCTTGTCTCTACCAGTCAACCTGCGGCGCTGCTGGAACGGATAGATACTTTGCTAGAAGTGCTGAAACGGGCGACGTACTACAGTATTCTCGCTCCCTTGAGTTTTGCGTTGCGACAAGCGCTGTTGAAAGCCAAGGATTCACAATTAGATAACAGCCAAACTCCGGAAGTGGCTTCCTTGCGATCGCTCGAAGATATCGCACTGGATGCTCGTAATTTACTTCCTCACTCGCTATTATCACCTGAAAATTCATCCTCTTTCTTTACCCTGCTGGCTGAAATGCCAGATGGACAAAGTATTTTAGAACAGTTTAATCAATGGCTTGACCGTTATGGATACTTGAGCGATGTAGCAACAGATATTGCGGTTCCCACTTGGAAGGAAGATCCGCATGCGGTTCGGGAATTGCTAACGCAGTTTTTCGGGGAAATAGAACACTCCAGACGCAGAGAACACAAAGAAAATCAGGGACGGAAAGTTGAGTTGGTGCAACGACGGCTCGATTTGAAGGGCAAGGTTACAGATATCTATAGTCGCTTATTGGCAGAAGTGCGTTGGAATTTTGTAGCGTTAGAAAAACTCTGGTTGAAGTCAGGTTTACTATCTCAGTCAGGAGATATTTTCTTCTTAGAATTTCATGAAATCAGGCAAATCATTCAACAATCCAACCAACAATTAATCGACCGACTACCGCAGTTGGTGAAACAAAGGCGATCGCAACTGGAACAAGATAGTCAGATGGCGAGTGCGTCGCCTTTAGTCTACGGTAATGCGCCACCTTCTACATATTTCAACACCGCCAACCGGCAAGTCAGTCAAAAGCGATTGCAAGGCATTGGTGCCAGTCCAGGGCAAGTAGAAGGGAAAGTAAAAGTTCTCCGCAGTCTGCAAGCAATTCCAGATATTGACCGCGACACTATTTTAGTCGTGCCTTACACGGATTCTGGTTGGGCGGCGCTGCTGTCTCGCGTGGGTGGGTTAATTGCAGAAGTGGGAGGGCGTCTTTCTCACGGTGCGATTGTTGCCCGCGAGTATAGCATCCCAGCGGTGATGGACATCCACAATGCCACTCAGTTATTACAAGATGGTCAGCGAGTACGAATTGATGGTCAGCAGGGAACGGTGGAAATTTTGTGAGTTATAAGAACAATAGTCGTGAAAATTTATTGTTGAAAAATTCAGTATGGTTAACTTCGGTATCAACTCAGCCAGCATTCTTGGGATTGTACTAATACTGTTTGGCCTATTACTTATATCTTTAGGGTTATTGCTTCGCAGACCTTTTCGAGTTGAAAATCTAATTCAAGATAGTGTTCTAGCTTCAGTTTATTTACTGTGCGGATTGATTCTGTTTTTTCAGGGATGGCGACTCGATCCAATTTTACAGTTTGGTCAAATTCTACTAACCGTTTCCAGTATGTATTTGATTGCCAAAGATATATTCCGCCGTTCTTTAACTTCTAGAGGGTAAATTCATCTTTTATGAACAATCGCGCCAAATTCACTCTAGCCATCGTCCTGGGTTTTTCGTTTTCTGGCATCCAAACATTGTGCTTAGACCAACACCGCTTTGCTAGCGCTCAAGCAAATGCAACAAACTGTCCTTCTTTTGCCGGAAAATGGTTAGTTAGGGTTAAAAACTCTAATCGAACTGTTCTGCAACGAATAACTAGAGAATACCCAAGTATCCAAGTTCGCTCTTGTTACTGGAGAGACACGAATAATCGAGTCGATGGCATCCAAGTTGGCCCATTTCCGACTCCGCAATCAGCAGGGTTATTTTACCAGAAGGTCACTGCTTCTAGGGTTCGTTCGACAGATGTAACCATTGTTCCTCCTAAACAAGTACCAATCGTTAGACCGAGGAATCGGTAGATATAATTCTTTCAAAACAGACTTAACTGGGTAGGCGGCACTTCAATCCCATTCCAGGGAAGGGGTGGAACGGATGCGTTATGTTGTTCTAGCAACTGCTGAAAGTGACGGGCATTTCCAGGCGATCGCTCTTCTAAAGGACAATGCATGAAAAAGTAGATTTTTGTTCCCTGACGCAACCATCCATCCAGCAAACTCACCCACTCTTCCATAAAAGGCTGATTCACCGACTGCTCTGGATGGCTGATAAACCGGATTAAGCTAAAGGAAGCCGTGACAATCGGTTGAACAGGCACGTTGGGTTTTCGCGATTCTGGATACTCTTGAGGCTTTGCCGATGCCGTGTAAACAGGGCGAGTATCCAGCAGTACCCGTCCCACACCCAACTGCTGCAAAAGCGCCGTCAGATGGCTACTGTGAGGTTCTTTGAACCAGTCGGAATGACGAACTTCCAGCGCTAAAGGCGCTTCATTGCGAGGCCATGCTTCCAAAAAAGCGGTTAAGTCATCCAAATATGCCGGGGGATAGTTAGGCGGTAATTGGGCAAAAATGGGGCCAAGGCGACTCTCCTCAGGAGATGCTGCACCAACGCCTAAACCTTGCATCTGTTCTAAAAACTTTAATGCCCCTGGAATCGACGGTTGTAGCAAGCCATTGTGCGTCACAGTCCGAGGCAACTTTAGGCAGAATTTAAAACCTGCTGGTGTTTCTTGTGCCCAACGCGCTACAGTATCGGCGTCGGGTACAGCATAGAAAGTCGTATTGCCTTCAACGGCAGTGAAACGCTGACTGTATAAGCGCAGAAAATCTTTAGAACGGCTTCCAGGCGGAAAAAGGTCGCCTATCCAGCCTTTATAACCCCAAACTGCACATCCCAGAAGAAAGCTCATATCTTTAAGTTTCTTTACAATATTAAGGTGTGCTTGTTCTCCTCATGTGAGGAATCCGTTAAATGAGAACCACCTATGTCCTCTTCTAAGACTCCGTTCCCCGAATCGCTTGAAGCCTCTACTTCACCTCAGTCTTCTTCCCCATCATGGCAAATAGAGTTGCTGTATGACGGTGAATGTCCCTTGTGCGTGCGAGAAGTCAATTTTTTGAGGAGACGGGATGCGGGTCGAGGTTTGGTGGCGTTTGTGGACATCGCAGGCGATCGCTATACCCCAGAAGCGCATGGCGGTGTTGACTTTGAAACGTCGATGGGGCGAATTCATGCCGTGCTTCCTGATGGCACAGTCGTCAAGAATGTGGAAGTCTTCCGCCGCGTCTATGAAATCTTGGGGATGGGGTGGATCTATGCGGTGACTAAATTGCCGATTATCGGTTCTATTGCGGATATGCTGTATGAAATTTGGGCTGATTGGCGTCTTGCACTCACTGGACGACCCAATTTAGCCACGATTGTTAGCGATCGCCAGAAGCGCATCGAGTGCGAGACACAGGGGCGCTGTCGGCTAAATGACAATAATCAACCTTAGTTAATCAGAATAACCCAACTAAAGGAAGTTAACTGCACAAGGAGGTCAAGCTAACCTAAAACTAGACTACTTTCGCTAGTAGGGAAAAAAATGCAAGACTCAGCATATACTCTCTTCATTATCTTTGGTTGTATTTGGATACTCATGGGAGTCGCAGCAGTGATTGCACTCCTAAAATCCGAGAATCAAGAGCTTCGATTTGGCAAATGGGGACTAATCGTGGCTCTCCCAATCGTTATCCCGTTTATCCTGGCTCTGCTCTATCAGGTAGCAAGGCCATTTATTCTGAAATACCTTTTTTGAAAATTTGGGCTAAATCCTAACATCAATACTTTTGTTAACTGGAAAAGTTGGGTGGAAATGAATAAGCGATCGCTTCTTCTTATGCCCAGTCGTCCTGTCATCGGATGGAGTGACACGTTAAGTCAATCGCACGGTGTGACAAGCATCAGTTGAGGTTGTTGCCGAAGTTTCCCAAATGTACGACAAGGTTTAGGGTTCGGCATTGTGGGAGTATTAAGTGTAACTTAATGGTTGCTTTGTTGTAACCACAGTTCAGATGTTTTTAAGATACTACAATCAAACTTCACACCTATTTCACCACTGGAAACACTCTCAACGGTCTTACCATCTATTTGGATTTCCAGTATTTCCGCTCTAGAGTATATTCCATCGTTACAAACGATAACCTTTGTGCCTTTACATAGAGAAACCTTATCAATTTTGATTATAGCAATTTTCCCTTTGTGATGAATTTCGAGAGGAGAACCAATTAAAAAAGCGTTTGATGGGCTAAACGTTACAAGTCCATATTGCAATAAAGCTCTTCTTGCATCCTCCGGTGTTACAAAACCTTCTTCAATAGCAAAGTAAAGCTTAAACAGCTCATATGTAGTCAACAAAGCTCTTTCATCAGATTGAGCATCAGCGATCTGGTGTTTGGTAAAAGGAGGATTTCTTCTATCTTTGGGTGGTAAATATCTTTGATGATTCACCAGATAGAGAGCAGAAACATCGAAACTTCCTCGCTCCTTCGACCTTCTGTATTTAATCTTGCTTATTTGTGAACACTCACTATCTTTAGAAGTACCACCAATGCCTTTAACCTCAACAATAAGCAAGCCCTTCTCTAGAGAAACTTGGATATCTTCCTCTTTAATGTCTGGAGCAGTCTCATCCATATTGACAACATTTGAAAAACCAAGCCAGTTGAGAAAGTATTCAACTGCTTTAACTAAGGCATCACCAGTTTCAGTTAACAAGTTATGTAAAAATTTATATTTGGCTTGATTATTATGAATTTCTTTATCTATCCCGGCTAAAGCTTTAATATAATCAGCCTCTAATTTTTCCTTCTTTCTCGAAAGAGTAACTTGGTTGGGAAGGAAATAATCATTTGATTTTAACCAGGAAAATTGTTCTGAATAAGGAAATATTACAGGAAGCATTTCCGGCAAAACATCATCAATTAGCTCAAGTAAAAATCCTTTCTTATTGCAGATCAATTGAGGAAATACTAATGTAATTGATGGGCTGTGTAAAAAATTAATAAATGACACTATTTCGCCATCTAAATTCAACAGTAAAGGAATGAAATCATCCCTTTTAATACTTTTGTTATTAAGCCATTTGGTGGGATGATTAAATATGACTTCATAAATAAAATTTTTACTATATTTCTGAAGTAAATTTCCAATATTTCTTCCTGCCCCAGGTGCAATACTTATATTTTGACCTATTTTATTGTAAACTCCATTTAAACCAGGAAGCAAGTCATATAAATTATGCTCAAAGGATTCTCGTTCCTGATATCCATAACGAGTTATTGAGGCGCAATGATATTCAATTACTTCTCTGGGAGAAGAAAATACAATAATTAACGATTCTTTTTTATAGATACTCTGTAGCTGTTTCCCAAGAAAATTCGCCGAAAAAGGGCGTGGATCAAAAATTGTTTCAGGATAGCGGCTTACTAAAACAATTTGGTTGCTTCCCTTAAGTGATGAGGGCTGATGATTTGAAAGATTATATTCAATTGTATCTCCCTGTTGCATATCTACAAGCACAATGTCATACTCGTGAAGATTAGGAGGGAATAGACAATCTGGAATGCATTGATGTACTGCATGGATACTAGAATTTGGAACTTTAACCTGGGAACCTAATCGACCAGGGAAACAATGTAAACCTCTATTTCCTAGAGCATCGATGATTTCCCTATCGAGGTCAATCGCACAGATTTTTGGGGTTTCCTTTATCTGAATCTGTGAAGATTTATCAGTCATTTCTATGCCTTTAACCTTAATCCACACTCAAATTTTAGCCAATCCACATTTTTTGAGATACTAAACTTCTCATTCGCTGCCAAAATCTCTGAGCTTCTCTTGCAAGCGTTGATGAATAGGTTTATGAACTGTTCACGGATCGCGATCGCACCTTTAGCAAGCTTCAACATATTTACATAGAGTCGTTGGTTCGCGAATAGGTAAACCCTCTTCTCGCAAACTATCCAAGTGAAAAGCGGTTAGCAAAGCCATGCCGTAGGCTTATCGCTTCTTTTATCTGCTGTTCAATCTCTTAAAGGGTTGCACCTGTCGCCACGCATCCAGACAAATCTGGAACATAAGCTGTATAGTTGCTCTCTAGCTTTTCAATCACAATTGCATAGCGCATTACTCTTCTTCTCCTGTTTCCTTCTCTTCGTTGAGTTGAGCTTGCGTCATTATGCTGTTTAAAGTGCCAGGCACTAAATCGTCGGAGGGTTTCCCTGCAATTGTGACTAAACCGGACTTGGTTGATGCTTGAACTGACGATGACTGCCCCTATTTCTTGCCAAATACCAACCATCTTCTTCTATTAGCTTAATCACTTCCCTAACTTTCATGCTGACCCTCTAGCACCATTGCGCCCTGTTATCCTGCCAAAATGCGATCGCGCCAATACCCTTGACGAAAGCAACAATCTGTGGGTTGAAAATGGGGCGAAGGCGATCGCCTCTTCCGAGTTAGACCTGACGAGAAAAGAGCGATCGCGTTGAATCTGCTGCCACCCTATACCATACGCACAAGTCGCTCAGCCTGTACCTAGAGATCCGTCTATAGTGATCTGCAAGAAAGATTTATGACTAAGTGTTTACAAAGTTTAATAAGATAATCACATACAGAAATAAGTATTTTTTCCTACTGCCATGATTGAGGATCAATTTCCTTGGCTTAGCGCGATTGTCCTGTTCCCACTCGTTGCTGCACTGCTGATCCCTTTTCTGCCGGATAAAGACGGCACGCGAGTGCGCTGGTATGCACTCGGCGTGGGGATCGCAGACTTTATATTGATGTGCTACGTCTTTTGGAAGCATTACGATCCAAGCAGCGCGACTTTTCAGCTTGTAGAGAAATATTCCTGGGTGCCTCATTTAGGCTTGAACTGGGCAGTTTCCATCGATGGAGTTTCAGCCCCGCTGGTGCTTCTGGCAGGATTAGTGACAACACTCTCCATGTTTGCGGCGTGGCAAGTCAATCTCAAACCCCACCTCTTCTATTTCCTGATGCTGGTGCTGTATTCCGCACAGGTAGGGGTATTCGTCGCCCAAGACGTGCTGCTGCTGTTCATTATGTGGGAAGTCGAACTAATTCCCGTCTACCTACTCGTCTCGATTTGGGGTGGGCAGAAGCGTCAGTACGCCGCGATGAAGTTCTTACTATATACCGCCGCCGCTTCCATCTTTATTCTGGTTGCTGGTTTGGCAATGGCATTCTACGGCGACAATCTGACCTTCGATATGGTCGAACTCGGCTTAAAAGATTACCCGCTGGCTTTAGAACTGCTGCTTTATGCAGGATTGCTTGTTGCCTTTGGTGTCAAGTTAGCTGTTTTCCCCCTGCACACCTGGCTACCGGATGCACACGGCGAGGCATCTTCTCCCGTATCAATGGTACTCGCAGGTGTATTGCTAAAGATGGGCGGATACGGGTTGATTCGCCTCAATTTAGGACTTCTGCCTGATGCACACGTTTACTTTGCACCTGTTTTAGCGATTCTGGGCGTTGTCAATATTATCTACGGTGCGTTTAACTCCTTTGCCCAGACGAATATGAAGCGTCGCCTCGCGTATTCGTCGGTTTCTCACATGGGATTTGTCCTATTGGGGATTGCGTCCTTCACCGACTTGGGAATCAACGGCGCAATGCTGCAAATGATTTCTCACGGTTTAATTGCATCATTACTATTCTTTTTAGCTGGAGTAACTTACGATCGCACTCACACGATGTCGATGAAAGAAATGGGCGGGATTGCTCAGGCAATGCCCACTGTGTTTGCCCTGTTTACAATGGGTGTGATGGCATCAGTGGCTCTACCGGGAATGAGCGGCTTTGCTAGCGAACTGTCGGTTTTCGTCGGTGTGACAACGAGCGATATCTACAGCTCAACTTTCCGCACCGTGACCGTCTTTCTAGCCGCTGTGGGTGTCATCCTGACGCCGATTTATCTGCTATCGATGCTGCGACAGGTGTTTTACAATTCTGGTGAAGTACCTACCTGCGACATTGCACCTACCTGCGACATTATGGATGCAGATTTGCAGAACCAGGGAAATCAGGAGCCGGTTTGCTTTGGTACAAACTGTAGCTTGCCTATCGATGCAGCATTTATCGATGCCAGACCGCGTGAAGTGTTTATTGCTGCTTGCTTTCTGGTGCTGATTATCGGTCTTGGCGTATACCCAAATATGGGTATGCAAATGTATGATGTCAAAACTGTTGCAGTGAATGCTCAGGTTCGCCAATCTTATACCCAAATTGCAGCCATGAATCCCCAGATTTATGCGGGAGGCTTTTTAGTTCCGAAGGTTGCAGAGTCGGAAGTAACTCCCGTTTTGGGAATTGTGGAGCGTTATCCAAGGTAAGAGCCGCGTGAATAATCCTTTGGTAGCTGATTGTAGGGGCGTTTTGCCTAACCGAGAGGGTTATCAGCTACCAAGGTGTTTTTTTGGCTGCGCTTGTCGGCTCAAATGCGATCGCCTTTACCTCTGTAGTTCGTTAAAAGTGACACTAATTTGTTATTAGTGTCAAATAATGTGGCAATCGACAGTGTCACTACAACCATAAGTTGTCCAGTATTACAACCATAAGTTGTCCACACAAGTCGCTGTAATAAGCATTCTTTTGTTCAGGAGATCATACTCCGCTCTTCATCTCACAACCATAAGTTGACCAAAAGTAGCAATCCTAGGCATAAGTTGGCACAGAGTCGCAATCGTCTCCCCTACAAAAACCATAGGTAATTAGCTTTCGTCTCACCTCACTCTGATCAGCGGCTGAGGAGCTACCTAGCTAATCTTCAACTGAGCATAGCTATCTTCATTCGTAAAGAAATCTGTAATATTTCTCAATAAAAAGCGTTTTAACTAGAGGAAACTTATTTTAAATTATGGAAGTTTTTGCCTATATTCAAGGAATCACTTAACCGCTTAATTGACCACCTGTGTAGCACTCGTAAAATCCTCATCAGTTTCAAACCAAGTTAAGAGAGAAACAAACCGTTAGCTCGGGAGTAAGAGGGGGTTGGTAGATGCTCACTGAAGATGAGTTCAAAAACTGGTGTCGCAGCCTTGACCTATCGGAACTAGCGAGAAAGAAGATAGAAGTAATTCGCTCATCCGAACCATCGCGGCTTGTTGGCGGAGGTAGAAAGAACGTTTCAGGACGCTATCCCAGCCGCAAGATGAGGAAAACGATTCAGTTCGAGTCACACCGTAACGAGCTAGCGCATATCTATAAACTAGAGCATGACCAAGATGTGCTGGAGTACTACGACCAGCCTCCCCCCATTGAACTTAATTACTTGAGTAAGTCAGGACGACGCAATCGCCACTTACACACACCAGATTTTTTCGTCATTCGGAAAAACACCGCAGGCTGGGAAGAATGTAAGACACAAGAGGAGTTACTCAAAAAAGCACAGGAGAGTCCGAATCGTTACCAGCTTGGAGAGCATGGTAAGTGGCAATGCCCTCCAGGTGAAGAGTACGCACACCCACTGGGTTTGTACTACTGTTTTCGCTCATCTGCTGAAATTGATTGGATATTCCAGAGAAACTTTGTTTGGCTGGAGGATTACTTTCAAGCCAAGTTGCCACAAGTCGATGAGGAGGTGTCTCGTGCCGTCCTTTCAGTTGTAGAAGCCGAGCCGGGAATTGTCCTAACCGACTTACTCAATCGTGTTGAGCAAGCTAAGATCGATGACCTCAATATCCTGATTGCTACTGATCGAGTGTACGTTGACCTCAGTGCAGTTCCCTTGAGGCAGCCGGAGCAGGTGCAAGTTTTTCTCGACCAAGAAGAAGCTTTCACTTATGCTCAAGTGACAAAGATTGCTCCCCCAACGTCTGTAAGCCAAGTTTGCGCCGTTAAAGTTAGTGCCGGAACATCAATATCCTGGGATGGTGAAAACTGGCAGATTGTGAATACGGGGAACACATTGATTGGACTATTGAAAGACAATGGCGAGTTTATCCAACTACCCAACAAGGTGTTTGAGGGTTTAGTTGAGAAAGGACAAATCACGGGTCTTCTAGCCCAAACCGAATCAAGCCTTAATGCTGAAGTTGAGGAAATACTCCGTAAAGCCAGTAAGAGAGACCGCGAAGAAGCCAATCGTCGCTATAAAACGATTGAACCCTTCCTCAATCGCAACTCATTGACCAAACCTAATAGCACCGAACGTCGTTGGATTGCGAGCTACCGAGAGGCCGAAAAGATTTACCAGCGAGGTTTCATCGGACTCCTCCCGAACCATCAACAGAAGGGAAATTATCAGCCAAAAATCAGTGAAGAAGCCCGAACCCTGATGGAGGCGTTTATTGAGGACAAGTATGAAACCCTCAAACAGCAGTCAATCAGCCGAATTTACTGGTCTTTTAAAGAAGAATGCATCCAACAAGGAATTAAGCACCCAAGCTACGAATTGTTTCGTAAAACCGTTCACGGGCGTCCTGCTTATCAGCAAACTCTAAAGCGCCAGGGACATCGAGCCGCTTATCAAGAGGAACCGTTCTACTGGCGCTTAGACAGAGAAGAAACGCCTCCCCACGGTGAACGTCCGTTTGAAATCTGTCACATCGACCACACAGAAGCAGATACTGAGTTAGTCAGCTCAATTATGGCGACTATTAGCGGCAACTTAGAGTCCTTGGCTGATAACGGCAATCTAGGTCGTCCTTGGGTGAGCTTCTTGGTAGACGCTTACTCAAGACGAATACTTGCTGCTTACCTGACTTTTGATCCACCTAGCTACCGCTCCTGCATGATGGTTTTGAGAATTTGCGTTCAACGCTTTGGTCGCCTTCCCCAAATCATCGTAGTGGATAACGGTGCAGAGTTTAACAGCAGCGACTTTGAAACCCTCCTCGCTTACTACCGATGCACTAAGAAACAAAGACCATCAGCTAAGGGACGTTTTGGTTCAGTCATTGAACGCTTCTTTGGGGTTGCCAACCAGGAGTTTTGGCACAATCTCAAGGGCAACACCCAGATTATGCGAAATGTTCGGCAGGTCACCAAAGGCGTCAATCCGAAAAATCAGGCAGTCTGGACGCTGGGTAAGGTATACGAATACCTCTGTGAATATGTTTATGAAGTGTATGAAGCCTCACCTCATCCTGCCTTAAGGCAGAGTCCTAGAGATGCCTTCAATGCTGGCCTAGCCAGAGGAGGTAGTCGAGACCATTTGCTCATTTCTCCAGACGAGTTTCGGCTACTATCGCTCCCCTCACCAACAGACCGAGAAGGCAAAAGAAAAGTTACGCGGCAAGGGGTAAAAATTAACCACCTCTACTACTGGCACAAATCCTTCAGTGGGATAAAGGTTCGGGACACAGATGTAGAGGTGAAATACGATCCGTTCGATATCACTGTGGCTTATGCCTACGTCAACAAGGAGTGGGTGAAGTGTTCTTCAGGCTACATCGAAGAACTCAAAGGTCACTCAGTACGAGAGTTGATGATTGCTACCACCGAGTTGAAAAAGCTTAATCAGATTCAAAATCGGAAATTTAGTAAAATCACTGGTAAGAAACTTGCTCAGTTCTTTGCCTCTGTAGAGAAGGAGGAGATTGCTCTATCACCACCTGGCAGGGAGGCAAAAAAAGCTGTACTAGCGCAGCGCCGGCGGGATTTGGAAGTCAAGCAGGTACATGCACTGATTGACGGTGATTCTGTAGAACAAAGTCCTGATTCTTCTTTGAACCATCTTGAAGAATCCTTCAGCAATGACAGTGAAAATTTACCTCTGCCCGCAGACTATCTTCCAGTGGAAGATGATGATGATGATTTTGACGATTTTCAACCTCTAGAGGAATGGTGATGGCAACTGAGCAGGGATTTCCACCAGAATTACTCACTCAATCAGCACAAAAGCGTTTAGATTACTTCAAGGCTCCTGATAAAACCGTAATGCACGGGAATCTGAAATTAGCATATCACCAAGTTTTGCGTGCTATTCAAGAACCAGCAGGAGCTTCGATAATTCTGGTTATGGGTCCATCCGGTGTAGGCAAAACCACATTACTGCGCTTGGTGGAGAAAAAAATTATTGAGGAAAGCTTGCCACAGATGGAACTCAACCCTGGTTGGATTCCGATTGTCTGCGTCGAGGCAGTCGCACCAGGTAAGGATACTTTCAGGTGGAAAGACTTCTATAAACGTACCCTGATTGCTATCGATGAACCACTAATTAAGGAGAAAATTAGCTATAGCGAAGACGGTATCCACCGTGATAGCGGGGGGAAACTCATTGTTAAGTCAAGGGCAACTGAAGATAGCTTGCGTTTAGCGATGGAGCAAGCTTTGTCTCACCGTAGACCTTACACTCTAGCGGTGGATGAATTTCAGGACATTGGTAAGATGGCTAGCCAAAAGGTTTTGGAAGCTCACATGGACTGCATTAAGTCAGCGGTGAATACTACCAAAATTCCCTGGACTGGATTTGGGACTTATCAACTTATTGACTTCCTCGAACTGAGTCCCCAATTAAGCCGACGGACTCGGATTATTCACTTGCCTCGTTACCGCCTAGAGGACGATGAGGACATCAAGGAGTTTAAACGTGTTCTAAAACATTTGCTGTGCCGGATGCCACTGCCAGAAACACCTCCTTTAGTTGAAAAACACTGGGAGTATTTATACGAACGCAGCATTGGCTGTATTGGTACACTCAAAAACTGGCTGTTACAAGCACTTGACCTAGCTCTTGAAGAAGGCGCAACGACTCTCACCTTTAGTCATCTCGAACAAACAGCGAAGTTAATCTCTGAGTGCATACAAATGGCAAAAGATGCGATCGAGGGTGAAGAAAAGTTGACCGATAGTAAAGAGAGTCAACGCCAATTGCACAAACTTCTAAACTCGAAGAAACAACAAGCCCAGAAGGAACAGACTGGCTCAGGTCAAGACGATCAGCTACAGAACAACGGTGGCAAGTCACAGCCTCAGAGGAGGCGAGTAGGGCAACGCAATCCCAAGCGAGATCCAGTAGCCAGTGAATCATTATGAGCGTTGATGAATGCACTTCGCTTGAAATCTGGGATTTGCGAAAACCCCCTATTCCACCGCGTAGCCGTCTTTATCACTTAGAACCTATCGGCGTAGGAACACTCTATACAGAAAGCCTAAGCAGTTATCTTTGTAGATTAGCTCAAGAGCATTGCGTTACATTTCAGAAGTTAGTTATGGGAGAAATCGCTCCACAAATGATGGAGCAAGATTATGAAGTGGCTCTAATTAAGAAGAATATTAGTGCCCTTTTCAGTAACAGCGATGCCAAGCCAGCCATCAATGGCATGAGGGAAAAGACGCAATCTCTTGTCCAGGCTTTAAAAGAGTTGACTCAGCGTAAAGACCTAAAGTTTTTAAGTCTTTTAACTTGGAAAGGAGTGATTAATGAACGAGAGCTATTTCGTCAATACCGAGCTTGGTGTCCTCAGTGTAATGAGCAATGGCGACAAGAAAAGAAGGTGATTTATGAACCTCTATTGTGGTCATTTCGACAGGTTAATACTTGTCTGAATCACCGCTGTACTTTAGTTGATAAATGTCCTCACTGTGGCTCTCGCTTACCTGTGATTGCTAATTCCTTTCAGCTAGGCTTCTGTTCTCGGTGCAAGGGTTGGCTAGGCAGCGGAGGAGAGGAGAGTCCAGTGTTAACAACTGATGAACTGGAATGGACTCAGTACAAGATAACGAGTATAGGGGAATTGATTGCAGTTGCTCCTAAATTGGGCTATCAGCCTTCTCTTGAAGCTTTGACCAGGAAGTTACAGCTTATTTCCTTTTGTTTTGAAAGAGTTGTTAATCAAGACTTGACTCAGTTTATTAGATTGGGCAAGCTTATGGATCAACTGAAGATAGCGTTAACACAACATTATGATAAGCCTTTTCATTTAAGTGACTTAGTGATTCCAGTTTGTTATCAAGCTAAGATATCAATACCTCAATTATTTTTAGAAGACTTTAATTCATTAAGTACTATTTTATTTAGTAATTTTAAAATTAATTATTGCCTCAGCTAAATAACGTGAGTTCGGGATAAAAAAGGGCGGAGCAGATACGCTGAAAGTGCTGAGTTCTCAAGTATCTACCCGCCCATGCTTAGTTTAGAAGCTTTGTTTTGCCACGTCGATGATT
>NZ_JAMPKE010000016.1:0-128165 GCF_039961955.1 Trichocoleus sp. DQ-A1 | reverse complement strand
TCCTGTCAACTTTGCCGTCAATTTGATAGCCGGCTTAATTGCCTACTGCCACCAGCCCAAGAAGCCCTCCCTGATCAACGATGCTGCCTTGCCTGCTTAACCCGAACTCACGTTACTTAGGAAAGATACTCAGGCAAGAAAAGTTCTGCGGCGTTAATAGCCCCCCGCTCAATTGGGGGACAAAAGACAAATTGAAAGTGAAGCGTCAACAAGCCAGAATTGGGATGAAGTTCTACTCCGCTCGCCAGAAGCGTCGCTCAAAGTTAATTTTGGCTGTGTGTCTCATCTCGTCGATAACGAATTCCGTTCACTTCTAAAGTTGGATTAGCGGAACTGTAGTTTTCCAGCTCTCGAACATCGTCATCAATATAGAAAATGGCTTGAATGGGACCATAGCGCTCTCGAATCGCCAACTCGATGCGCTCGGCAATTAGAGAAGCAATTCCCATAAATTCTGGATGCAGAATTAGATGCATCTGTACCAACACCAAACGCCCGACAATTCCTCGCGACTCAATCTGGTAACAGTGGGTGACGCCCCCAACCTGACGGGCAATTTGCGCCAAAACTTCGGGAGCGATCGCAGTCTGCTGCACCATCAGCGGTAACTGCCAATTCACGACGTACCAACAACTTCTCGCGGCTAGAAGAACCAAAAAAACCGCCAGCATTACGTCGAGCCAGAAAATCCCCCACATCACTCCTACCAAGCCTGCTACCACCAAGAGGGTCAGCCCCACATCCTTGAACAACTGAATGGAATTAAACCGCACAGCAGGGCTATTTAAAACTCTGGCTTGGTACACGCCGATGAGGGCGAGGACTAGGGTTGTGGAGGCAACCACTCCCAGCAATTGAATTAGGGGTAGACTCACTGAGGTGGGATACGGGAGATCGACAACCCTGGTCGCAGCGACTAGCTGCTGGGCGGACATTCCCAGTAAATTTAAGCAAGCAAAGCCCAAAAAAGCCACGAGCAGAAGCGTTGCCACGCTTTCCAGTTTGCTATGACCATGCACTTCGCGCCCTGCTAGACGGTCGGGTGCGGCAGTGACGAGCAAACTCAACAGGATACTGAAGCTGGTAATCAGGGTGTGCAGCGACTCCGCTAGCAGGCTGAGCGATCGCGTTGTCCAACCTGCTGAAACTTTAATGGATAAAACGAACAAGGTGAGCCAAAGCGTCGCAAATAAAACCCGACGACTGGCGCGATAGCGATTCTTTGCCTCGGTCATAGCCTTTTAAGGAGTTATTAGTTTTTGGTTGTTAGTGTTTAGAAGTTTGGTTACTCTAGCAACGAACAACGAACAACGAACAACTCATGTCAAACCCTTCTTTTTCTAACCAGGTAGTTGAGGTCAACTCTCCCGGTTTAGATGCCAAGGCGATTCGATTATTAGTTTTAGACATTGATGGCACGATTGCCGGTGTATCCAACACTATCAGAGAACCTGTACTTCGGGCAATTCGTGCCGTTCAAGCAAAGGGTATTCACGTTGCGATCGCGACAGGTCGGATGTATCGTTCTGCTTTGCGCTTCCATCAACACGTTGGCTCCACATTGCCTGTGATGGCTTATCAAGGTGCTTGGATTCAAGACCCCATCAGCCAGAAGGTTCTGCGTCACTCGCCGGTTTCTGAGCCAATGGTATTGCAACTGCTGGAACACTTTGAGGAACCGGAATTGCGATCGCTGCTTTCCGTCCACTTCTACATCAACGACCAGTTGTATGTCAGAGAACTGACATCGGCAACCAAAGCTTACTCAGAACGCTCCGGCATCCAGCCTATCGTTGTTGGCGACCTGCGGAATACCCTCTCGATTGCTGAACCGACGAAAGTTTTGGCGCTCTGTGACGATACAACCGTGATTGAAAATTTGCTCGGAACGTTACGAAAGCGTTACACCCCAGCCGAACTTTACCTGACTACCTCTGTTGCGACTTTCTTTGAAGCGACTCACCCTAGTGTGAATAAAGGAACAGCAGTGCGTTACTTAGCCGAAGAGATATTAGGGCTAGACGCCGCTAATGTCATGGCGATTGGCGATAACTTTAATGATTTGGAGATGCTTGAATACGCTGGGATTGGTGTTGCGATGGGGGATGCACCCGCAGAGGTTCAAGCGATCGCGCAGTGGGTGGCTCCTAGTGTAGAGAAAGATGGTGCCGCCGCTGCCATTGAAATGTTTCTACTTTAAAACCCTTTAGATCAGAAAGAGGACCGACGACTGGCCGTGTTTCGTCTCGGTCCCCTCACTGGTTCGCTCCTCACACAAGAGCAATAGTATTGCATATCATTCCATTTGTCTAGTGCTTTTTACAAAATTTTCTAACTAGGGGTAGGTGGTGGTACGACTAAAGTTCGATGGGTGCCAAGATGCCCAGCCTGTCTTGCAACAGGAATTTCAAAATTGTGCGAGTTACCCCCACTAACCCCAATCTTGCCTGCGCCAGATCGGGTATCTGAGTCTTGACTTCGCCAAAAATGCGACATTCACTGTAAAAGGTTTCAAAAGCCTGAGTCGCATCAAACGCCCGTTTTCCCCACTTCCGTTGATTCATGCCCCCCAGTTCATCTAGCAACCCCAACAATTGGGCGATCAAGTGGCGTTCTGCTGGATGAATCAACTGGAGTTGCCCGTCCGCAGTCAGCCAAGGAATTGGCTCTGGGTAGACTAGCATCAGTGCAGGCGAGTCATTGAGCTGGATTATCTTCTCCCGATGCCCTAAGCGCAGCAAAGAGCAGCAACGGGCATGGATATACTGTACTTTTGAAAGACTTGATAGGGGTTGGGGGTAAGTCATCGGTACCCGGTAATCGGGAATTGGTAATAGGTAATTGGGAACTCCCTGGCTTTGACTCACCCCTACTACCAAAAGCTGCAACCAACGGGCTATTTCCGTATCGGTGAGTTGGAAGTCAATGAAACCGGGAGGAATCACTTGAATTGTCAAATTTTGTAAACCCACCTTTCCCTGAGCGTCATCGACGCTAGTACAGAGATAGGCAGCTAGCTCAGTTGCAATTTCCAATGCTGGCAGGTGCCAGAGAGCTGCAAATTTGAGGGCGACACTCGACCTGTATCGGATGCCTTTACCCTCCTGAAATCGCTGGAGAGGGATTTCAGCGCCGCTCATCAACTCAGCCAACGGCGTATTTTCCTCTGGCGGATGTGAAGCGATCGCGTCCTTGTCGAGAAGGTATCTTTCTCTGTACAAACCGATAGCTGCTTGTAGCTGAATAAGCATCTGCTGCTTCAGCGATGGGCAATGAACAGCCGGTAAATTCACCTTCACAGTCACTCCCTTTGAAAGGCGTATTTCGCTTATCTAGTCTAGTTTTATGACCTCTACCTAAGGTTAGAACTTTCCCAGAATAATATCTAACTCAAGCAGGCGCGTGAGGAAGTATTTTTTGCTACCTTGTAAGCTTGGTAAAATTTATAAAAGATCATCGCTTGCCACTTATGCAATCACCATCCTCCACATCAGAGGTATCTCGACCGTTTTTAACCTGGCAACGGATTCTAGACTGGGCGCAGGAACACTACCGTTATCGGACTTTCAGTAAAGATGAGCGAATTCCAGCTAGACCAGGACTTTTGTATCTAGTCCAACGGGGTGCCGTCCGCTTAGTCGGTACGGCTCAAGTTAGTGCTAACACCAGTTCTTCCGCGGCTAAAGTTCTGCGTTTGAGTCCAGAAGAAGCTTTTTTAGGCTTTGTGGGTGCAGGACAACCGTTTGAAATTGTTGCCCAGTCACCGTTTACCCTTCAGGCTTATGCCCACGTCGATCAAACTTCTGTAGTTTGGATGTACTGGCATGACCTGGACAACTGGCCTCACTTCCGTCGCGAAGTATTTGATGCGTTCCGGTATCAGCACCAGCGCAAGCTACTGTGGCTGAGTACCCTAGGACAGCGACGGACAATCGATCGGCTGTTGGGATTCCTGACGCTGTTGATCGAAGAATTTGGCGAACCCCAAGATAGCGGTTACTGTCTGCCATTTCCCCTAACTCATGCCCAAATTGGCAGTGCCATCGGTTCTACCCGTGTCACTGTGACTCGCTTAATGGGTAAGTTACGTCAAAAAGGATTAATCAGAACTCAAGGGGATAATTTGCTCTGTTTACCTGCGTCTGCTTTGAGTGTTAACAATAATTAGCTTTTTGAGCCGATTGCCATCAGTTTGTTGTCCTAACGATAGCTCTTTCATGGCTAGCAGCTCATTAAGGACGAAGGGGTACAAAATCGTAGCCGGTACCGGAGATGGTACCCGGTTGAATGCGGACGAGAATGACGGCAGCATTGCGATCGCCTGACGGTAAAAACCGGACGATGCCCGATGCCCCAGTAGACGAAAAATCCGATGCAATTAGGGATTTTTGGACTCCGATTCGGGTAGGATTGCGCTGCAAGGCTGCAATCAAAGCCTGGGTAGCGTCATAAGACAAAGCGGTACGCCAACTGACATCGCCACCCCAGAGTTGTCGGGATTGGCGGGGAAAGTTAGAAGTCGGATCGCCATTGATATGCCAAGGCACTGCCAGCACCATCTCAACTGCTGCCTCACCGCCCACTTCCAAAGTCTTGGGTGTGTAAACATCATCTCCCCCCAAGAGCTTTAATCGTTTGCGATTTAGCTGCACGACTTGCAGGGCTTTGTCTAAAGTGTCGGTATTCGCTGCTAACATTAGCACCTGGGCACCTTGAGCGATCGCTAGATCGATACTTCTAGCAGCACTAAAACCCGGTTCGGATAAGTCAAACTCATTCGATACTTGCCCGCCTCCTAAAGATACGGCAGCGACAAATTCCGATTTCAGCGATTGGCTATAAGCACTCCGGGAATTAAAGAAAACGGCTGCATTTTTCCGTTGCAATTTGTTGAGCATATAGTCAGATAATGCCCTGGCTGCTACGTAGTCACTAGGAACTGTCCGAAAAACATAGCGGCTAAAACCGGAAAGTTTGATTGAGGTGCTGGTCGGGGAAATGATGACTAATTTGCCATCGTTATAAGTAGTTCCTGCCGTCAAAGTGACATCGCTCGAATAAGGGCCGATAACACCTAACACTTCTGGATTATTGACCAAGGCGGTAGCAATTTGTTTGGCAATTTCTGGATTATTATCGTCATTCGCGATCGCTACTTTTACCGGAATTCCTTTAATTCCCCCAGCTTGATTAATTTCAGTTTGAGCTTGAGCGACGCCCCGCAACATTTCTAAAGCTCCATTTACATCCGTACCAATTGGCACGGAGACGGCAATGGTGTAGCTGATTTGCTTGCCGATCCGGGCATTATTGAGATAAATTAAAGTTTCTGGATCGTTGCGATTCGCTTGGAGGGATGATTGAAAGTTAGCGATCGCGCTAGCAAAATCCCCGCTTGCAAATGCTTGCACTCCTGCTTGTTTCTCGGAGTTAGCATTCGCCGTTGCTAAAGATTTTTCCCCTATACTAATTCGAGTGCTGATAGAACCTGGTGCGATAGGAACTGGACTTGATTTCACCGAATCAGGGTTTCCCGGAGCAATTGGGGGACTGGAATTGCTCTTAAACCACCAATAACCAGCCCCCAACAGACCTGCTGTAATCAATAGGGACAGAACAAGAACCGTTGTTTCATTTTTATGGGACATGGATGGTTAAGCAGGAAGAAATAGGTCTTATTGATAAGTCTAATTAAATTCTTTTTCGCGTTGAAATATTTAGTTTAAATCACGTTTTAAACGAGAGTAATTAGCGGAGCCTAACAAATCCAGCCTCAGAAATCAGTTGCTGTCCTTGTTCTATCTGCAACAAATTTGCATAAGCTTCACCCGCTTGCTGTTCTCTCTGACCATTCTGTTTAATAATCACAAATAGCTTCCGAGTCAGGGGATATTGACCCGTTTGAAAAGCCTGAATATTCAGCTGATTGCGTTGACTAGGGCACGTTTGCAGCGGCACAAAAGGCTCTTGGTAAGGCGTTACAAATTCACCCGCTCTCCGCCCAACTGGCAAAGGCTTGATACTACATTGTGGAACCACTTCAGGAGCAGAAGCAAAGTAAATTCCTCCAGGGCTACCACCAAGTTTTTGCAGTGCTTGAGTCGTGGTAGAGACAAATTCAACATTGGCACTAAAAGGTTGACCGTTCAAGACTTCTTCCACAAATAGTTCCACCGTTCCTCCAGCATTTGGGGAACGAGAATAGGGTTTAATTGGGATATCCGGGCCGCCTAATTCTTGCCAATTAGTAATCTTGCCCGTATAGATAGATTTCAACTGATCTAAGGTCAAACCTGGGATATTCAGGTTTGGGTTAACCGCGACTGCCAATCCATCAATTGCGATCGCAATCTCTTTAAGCCCGAACCCTCGCTGCTGTGCCTGGTTATACTCGCTCGTCAGAATCGGTCGCGAAGATTGGGCGAAGTCTATTTTCCCGTCTAGTAACATTCTGATGCCAGCGCCAGAGCTAGCAGGGCCGGTATTTGGCTCAACATAGCGCAGCCGAAACTCAGGTCGCGCCGCTTGCATCCGCGAGTCTACTGCGAGTCGAATCGGTGCCCAAGAGGTGCTGCCACCGTAGCTAAACAGCCCAGTAGGAACGTTCTGCACTTGGGGAAAGCCTTCGCCGGTGGAGGGTGTTGAGCGATTGGGCTGATTTTCCCGATCGTTGGCAGCAGAATCGCTAGGATTGGTGGTTTGGTTTAAACGACCGAGGTCAACACCAGACCGCTTGGTAAACCACCAAAAGCCAGCGCCTAATAAAGCAGCAGTGAGCAGGAGGGCTAAGACGAGAACCGTGGTTTCGTTTTTTTGGGACATGATGGTTACTCAGGAAGCTCACGATTAGCTTAGAGAAAATTAGCAAGTAATTTATAAATTAGGCGAAATAGAGCCGTCACTGCGATCGCGCCTGCTCCAGCCAACATAGCCACAAAAACGACTATCTCCAGGGGAAACCCGTCTCGTAAAACGGGAAAAAACAGCATAATTGCCAGGGTTATTCCCGCAATAATGAATAAATCCAATTTTTCAATGAAGCGGCGGTATTGAGCAAACAACAGACCCCCAATCATCATCCCCAACAATCCAACGCTCAGCCCTGGGGATGGCAGCAAACTACCCAAACCAATAAATAACAATCCGCCTTCAAACCCCGTAAAAGCTGCTCCTCCTAAAACCTCCAGTAGAGAAAATCTCGGTCGAGAGGCGGGTTGAGAAATGGGGGCGGGTGGCTGAGGGGTCGGGGCTGGAATTGGAGGCGCGGCAGCGGCGACTGGAGCGGCGACGCGGGTAGGCATCTGAGTCGGTGGTGCCGGAGGCGCAGGGGACGGTGATGAAGAAGTCAGGGCGTGCAGCACTTCATCAGCAGACTGAAACCGTTGATTCGGCGCACTCAAGAGCATCTGGTCTAAAATATCGGCGAAGCGATTCCACTCACTAGCTCCCGCAGCGCTAGCGATCGCACCCGCATGAGGTCTCCAATTCCACTGATTTGTATAGACATCAAATAACTCAGTTGGCTGCTTGCCCGTGAGTAGGATAATGCAAGTCACCGCCAAGGCATACAAATCTGTTGAAGGATACACTTGACCCCCAGCCATTTGCTCTGGTGGTGCAAATCCCATCGAATAAATTCCGGTTGACGATCCACCAGGCGTTGCCTTCGTCACCTGCTTAACAGCACCAAAATCTAAGAGATAAAGCCGACCGTTGCGATGGCGCATAATGTTGGAAAGCTTGATATCTCGGTGGATGGAGCCGCTATCATGAACAAACTTTAGCACCGGCAGGATTTCTCGCAGCACGAATAACACCTCGTCTGGGGAGAACTGCCCCTTCTGCGCCAGTTCCTCTTCTAAATTATGCCCATCGATGAATTCCTGCACCAGATAGAAAAACTTGTCCTGTTTTCCCGGTTGAATGCTGGGGACTGTGATATCAAAGAAAGCAAACAAGTCGGGAATTTGAGGATGGCTGCCGAGTTCTTCTAAAACTTCTCCTTCCCGTGCAAATAGATTTTGGGCAATTTGTAGCTGATCCGGCGTTAAATCTCCCACTGGCTGAAACTGTTTGACGACGCATCGGCGCATTCCAGGCGTGCGGCGATCGCGTGCCAAAAACGCTGCACCAAATCCCCCTCGTCCTAACAGCTTTGCCGATAGATACCGACCATCTAAAATCAGCTGCATTCCACAGGCGGTGCAATACTTCTGCTGCACCGTTTTGACAAGGTTGTTGTCATCAAGATCGGCAAAAAAATTCAGGGGACGAGGGCAGCCGGGACGGGTACAGTAAATTTCCATGAGGAGTTACTGGTCAAATCCTAATCGATTGTTGCTAATTGCTAATTGTTTAAGAGCTAGTAGCCATACTTCCATTCGCGATTAGCAACTAACAGCTGGCTAATACTAGAATTAACTGCCTGCGGAGTTAGGAGCAGCTGCCTTGAACCCATCGGCTTCTATGGGAGTGGATGCTTCCATTTCTCTTCCCCATCCGGGGGAGGCAAAGGCGGGTAAAATTTCTTGGCTAAACGCTTCTGCTGCTTTGGAGCGGTAGCGATTTGGGTTCACAATCACCCATAGCATCCGCTTGACCACTACCTCTTCAATTTTTGCGTAGTGGAGGATGCCCATTTGCAACTCTTTTTCGATCGCCGATAGGGAGACAAACGACGCCCCAAGTCCTGCCTGCACGGCATTTTTAATTGCCTCAATCGAGTTAAGTTCCATCTCTATTTTGAGGCGTCGGGTATCGATACCACAGCGAGTTAGCACTTGGTCAATCACCTTGCGGATGGTGGATTGGGAGTCTAAGGCAATGAACTGCAATTTGTAAAGATCGTCTTTTTGGATAGTCCCAATTTTGGCGAGGGGATGTAAAGCTGGCAAGATCAGCGCTAGTTCATCTTCAGCATAAGGAATAATTTTTAGTGCTTCTTGTAGTTCCGAAGGAACCTCTCCCCCAATGATTGCCAGGTCAACTTGCCCGTTGGCGACACTCCATGCCGTGCGGCGCGTCGAGTGAACGTGTAATTGTACTGCTACATCTGGATACTGCTGGCGGAACATCCCAATCATTCGGGGCAGTAAGTAGGTTCCTGTCGTCTGCGAAGCTCCTATAATCAGGGTGCCACCCTGGAGATTTTGCAAGTCTTCAATGGCGCGGCAGGTTTCTTGACAAAGCGTCAAGATTTTTTCGCCGTAGCTGAGAAGTAGGTGCCCTGCTTCCGTCAGTTGTGCCCTGCGTCCTCCCCGGTCAAACAACGGCACATCCAACTGCCGCTCTAAGTTTTGGACTTGGAGGCTGACAGCGGGTTGCGAGACGTACAGGCTATCGGCGGCACGCTTGAAGCTTCCCTCGGCGGCGATCGCTTTAAGAATGCGGAGTTGGTCTAAAGTGAAAGGAAGGTCAGACATACAGGCTTTACCTGAAAAGGGAAAGGAGCGACTGAGGCATAAAGCTCGGCGATCTGTTAGCTTTTTGTCGGTTGTCAGTTGTCAGTTGTTGGTTACTGCTGACATTTGACCGATGACCCATCACCAATGACCGAAGGATCGCTAAGCGCTCTCTTGCGAGAGATGGGGCTGGACTCAAGCGATTGATAGCCCACTTCGTTGTAAAGCCTCTCAGTCATCGACAGTAACACAACACGAGATCAAGTCTCTCAGGGAATACTTGGGGGGTCTATTTTCTACTGGAAATTACGTAAAAGTTTATGAATTTCTTTCGCCTTCTGACTCCTAGCCACTACATAATGCTGGGACTGCTTTTTGGGTTTGCGATCGCTCACAGTGGTCTCGCTGCACTGCGTCCTTGGGGCGAAAAAAAAATCGGCCCCCGCCTCTACCGCATCTTATTTGCCCTCGTCAGTCTTCCTCTAGCAGTGGTGTTGATCGTTTATTTCATTAATCATCGTTATGATGGGCTGCAACTGTGGCAAGTTCAGGGCGTCCCCGGCGTTCAGTCGGTGGTGTGGGTGCTTTCGGCTATCTCATTTCTGTTTCTTTATCCAGCAACTTTCAACTTGCTAGAAATTGCTGCCATCGAAAAGCCTCAAGTGCATCTTTACGAAACCGGCATTATCCGCATCACCAGGCATCCCCAAATGGTTGGACAGGTGATTTGGTGTATTGCTCATACGCTTTGGGTCGGCACAACTTTTACCCTCTTAACTTCAGTAGGGCTAGTGCTGCATCATTTATTCGCAGTTTGGCATGGCGATCGCCGTCTCTTGGCTCGCTATGGGGAAGCTTTCGAGGCTGTGAAAGCTCGCACCTCTGTTGTCCCCTTCCAGGCGCTCCTGGAAGGGCATCAAACCCTGAAATGGCAAGAGTTTCTCCGCCCTGCGTATCTGGGGGTCACTGCTTTCATTCTGCTGTTGTGGTGGGCGCATCCCTGGTTGATCCAGGCGACAGGTGTTGTCAGATGGTAGTGTGAGTTCCGCAATTATGCTGAGCCACGCGATCCCAAATGGATGTAGCATGATTCCAAATAACTTTCAGCTTAATTACGTTCTGGTTCTACCGCCTTAGCTTCCCCATAGATGCCTAGACGTAGTAGATACGCACTGGCATACCAGTTGCGCTAGAGTAAGCTGAAGGATTTTACTTCATTGTTTATTGTTCCACTTCCTCCTTTTGGCTGACTTTCAATAGTAAAAGCGAATAAAACTAGAGGGATCATGGTGCTTTCTGTTAACGAACGGACGTTTACACAAGAAGTTTTAGAATCTTCCACCCCAGTCCTAGTTCATTTTTGGGCACCCTGGTGTGGATTATGTCGGCTAATTAACCCCCTCCTGACTAGAGTTCAATCCGAATGGGGCGAACAAGTCAAATTAGTTGGAATTAATGCCGATCAAAATTTAAAACTGGCGAATACTTATCGCCTCCAGACTCTACCCACGATCGTTCTGATTGAAAACGGCAAGGTAGTTCACCGCATTGATAGCTTTCAAGGGCGGGATGATTTACGCATGGCATTAGAAAAAATTATGGTAAGTTATTTGCCAAATTCTGCCTGAAGTTGGAGATAGCTGCTCCTATCCAAGACAAATAGGACTGACGCAGAGATCCCCTTTACATCCGCCGATAAAGTGGGGAATTGTCCGGTTCCCCGTTTTCAAGGGGGGTTTGGGGGATCTCGGTTTCAAGCTTTCAGTGCGTAAATCCCGATCAATTTTTTCGCTGCTTGTAACTGTTCAACCTGAATGCAACGTTTTACCCGTTCTTAAACTCACCGATTCTCTCTATCGGTGGGTTTAATTTTTGGCTGACAAGTTTCTGGCTGTCTAAACTGTTAGTTATAAATACTTTAGAGACCGTCTGTGTCACAATGTAAACGGTCTTACCAAGTTAGTTAAGAAATATAAAGTAGGCGTCAGTGATGGAACTGCTCTATCAGTATGCCTGGATCATCCCAGTCCTGCCGCTAGCTGGGGCGATGCTGGTCGGTCTGGGACTAATCTCGATTAATCGATTTACCAACAGTCTGCGGCAGTTAAATGCCGTGGTTATAGTCTCCCTGCTAGGGATGGCGATGGGTTTCTCCTTGGCGCTGCTCTGGAGTCAAATTCAAGGTCATGCTACCTACACCCGTACCCTGGAGTGGGCAGCCGCGGGGAATTTTCACCTGAATATGGGCTACACGATTGACCACTTGACGGCCCTGATGCTGGTCATCGTGACGACAGTTGCCTTCCTGGTGATGATTTACACCGATGGCTACATGGCTCACGATCCGGGGTATGTGCGCTTCTATGCCTATCTGAGCCTGTTTAGTTCCTCCATGTTGGGTTTGGTGGTCAGCCCCAACTTGGTACAGGTTTATATTTTCTGGGAACTGGTCGGTATGTGTTCTTACCTACTGATCGGATTCTGGTATGACCGCAAGGCAGCAGCCGATGCTTGCCAAAAGGCTTTTGTCGTCAACCGCGTCGGCGACTTCGGGCTGTTGTTAGGGATGCTGGGGCTGTACTGGGCGACGGGCAGCTTTGAATTTGACGTAATCGGCGATCGCCTGCAAGCATTTGTCGCATCAGGCTACCTAAGTACCGGCCTTGCGGCTCTGTTCGCAATCTTAGTGTTTATGGGACCAGTGGCAAAATCTGCTCAGTTCCCGTTGCACGTCTGGCTACCAGATGCGATGGAAGGCCCTACCCCCATCAGCGCCCTGATTCACGCGGCAACGATGGTGGCTGCGGGCGTCTTCCTAATTGCGCGGATGTATCCCGTGTTTGAAGGCATCCCAGTGGCAATGAACGTGATTGCCTGGACGGGTGCCTTTACTGCATTTTTGGGGGCAACCATTGCCATTACCCAAAACGACATCAAGAAAGGTCTCGCTTATTCCACCATGTCCCAGCTGGGCTACATGGTAATGGCAATGGGCGTCGGTGCCTATACTGCCGGTCTATTTCACCTAATGACACACGCCTACTTCAAGGCGATGCTATTTTTGGGTTCTGGTTCTGTGATTCACGGCATGGAATCAGTCGTAGGTCACGATCCCGCCTTGGCTCAGGATATGCGGATGATGGGCGGACTGCGGAAGTATATGCCGATTACCTCCCTCACCTTTTTGATTGGAACGCTCGCGATCAGCGGGATTCCACCTTTCGCTGGGTTCTGGTCGAAAGACGAAATTCTAGGCAGCGCTTTTGGGGCAAATCCGGCGCTGTGGTTCGTCGGCTGGCTGACGGCTGGAATGACTGCTTTCTATATGTTCCGGATGTATTTCCGGACATTTGAGGGCAAATTCCGAGGGCATGAATCAGGCATCAAGCAGGAACTACTGGGGGCTGCTAAATCTCCCCAGGTCGAATACGCTTTTGGCCCTGGGGCGATGGATACCAGAGAGTTATCCTCCAAAGCCCATGACAGCCATGATGACCACGGTCATAGCGAGTATCCGCACGAGTCGCCGCTGACGATGACGCTGCCCCTGATTGTTCTGGCGGTGCCGTCGATGCTGATTGGTTTGGTTGGGACGCCTTTCCACAATTATTTTGAGGAATTCATTCACGCCCCCGGCGAACCGCTGACTGAGGTGCTGGAAAAAGCCACTGAGTTTGATTTGACAGAATTTCTGATCATGGGGGGTAATTCGGTCGGAATTGCCTTGATTGGAATTACTCTGGCTTCTCTGATGTACTTGAGAGGCAAGATCGATCCCGCTGCGATCGCTGCTAAAATCCCCTTCTTTTACAAGCTGTCGCTCAACAAGTGGTATTTCGACGAAATCTATGACACCCTCTTCGTTCAAGGGTGCCGTCGCTTAGCGCGACAAGTCATGGAAGTGGATTTCCGCGTGGTTGATGGCGCAGTCAACTTCACCGGCTTAGCGACGCTGTTGAGTGGTGAAAGTCTGAAATACTTTGAAACTGGTCGCGTCCAATTCTATGCCCTGATTGTGTTTGGGGCGGTGCTAGTGGGCGTGATTGTCTTTGGTGTGACTTAAATTTAGAAACCGCTCGCTGCGTGTTTCTACCCGCTGTCAACAAAAGATAAAAGGAAAAAGCCGAAAACTTTTTCCTTTTTCCTTTTTAAGTACACTTACTCATAGCTGACAGCTAAACCTTATTGCTCACGATTTGATATCTCATGAATACAGCTAATTTTCCTTGGCTGACTTTTATCATCCTGTTCCCCATCGCGGCATCCCTGTTGCTTCCGTTAATACCCGATAAAGATGGTAAGACGGTACGCTGGTACGCCCTCATTATTGGGCTGATTGATTTCGTGGTGATGGTTTATGCCTTCTATACTCAGTACGACTTTTCTAATCCCGGTCTGCAACTGGTGGAAAGTTACTCCTGGGTACCCCAAATCGACCTAAGGTGGTCGGTGGGCGTAGATGGCTTGTCAATGCCGCTAGTATTGCTTACCGGCTTCATCACCACCCTGGCGACTTTGGCAGCGTGGCCCGTGACGTTTAAGCCGAAGCTGTTTTACTTTTTGCTCCTGGCGATGTACGGCGGTCAGATTGCAGTGTTTGCGGTCCAGGATATGCTGTTGTTTTTCCTGGTGTGGGAACTGGAACTGATTCCGGTGTACCTGCTGCTGGCAATTTGGGGCGGTAAGAAGCGTTTGTACGCGGCTACCAAGTTCATTCTTTATACGGCTGGCGGGTCGCTGTTCATTTTAGTAGCCGCCTTGGCGATGGCGTTCTACGGCGATACCGTGACGTTTGATATGAGGGCGATCGCTGCCAAGGATTACCCCCTAACTTTCCAACTCTGGATCTATGCAGGGTTTCTGATTGCCTACGGCGTCAAGTTGCCGATTATTCCCCTGCATACTTGGCTACCAGATGCTCACGGCGAAGCAACTGCACCAGTGCATATGTTGCTAGCAGGAATTCTTCTGAAAATGGGCGGTTATGCTCTGATTCGGATGAATGCCCAGATGCTACCCGATGCTCATGCCGTGTTCGCGCCCGTTTTGGTGATTTTGGGCGTTACCAACATCATCTACGCAGCCCTCACCTCTTTTGCTCAACGGAACCTGAAACGGAAAATCGCTTATTCCTCGATTTCCCACATGGGATTTGTGCTGATTGGAATTGCCACGTTTACTGACTTGGGTTTGAGCGGTGCTGTACTGCAAATGGTTTCCCACGGTTTGATTGGGGCAAGCTTGTTCTTCCTTGTGGGAGCCACTTATGACCGCACCCACACCCTGATGCTGGATGAAATGGGCGGCGTCGGGTTGAGGATGAAAAAGATGTTTGCCATGTGGACGACTTGTGCCCTCGCGTCATTAGCATTGCCAGGGATGAGCGGATTTGTGGCAGAAATCATGGTGTTTGTTGGCTTTGCGACCAGCGATGCTTATAACCCCACTTTCAAGGTCGTGGTGGTCTTTCTAGCCGCCGTTGGCGTGATTCTGACCCCCATTTACCTACTCTCGATGCTGCGAGAAATTTGCTACGGGCCGGAGAATAAGGAATTAGTGGAACACGAAGCCTTGATCGATGCGGAACCACGAGAGGTGTTCATCATCGCCTGTCTGTTGGTGCCGATTATTGGCATTGGCTTGTACCCCAAAATCCTGACTCAAATTTACGACGCAACCACTTTGCAGCTGACGGAGCGACTGCGAGGTTCAGTTCCGACGCTGGCGAGTGGGCGACAGGTTCCGACCCAAGCACAGGCGGATATTCCCCTGTTGTCGTTGCGGGCACCAGAAATCGGCAATCGCTAGACAATTCAAAGGTGAAAAATCGCAAAAATTTTCTTGATGTTTGAGTTTTCAGCTTGCTAAATTTTCATAATCAATAATCCTTTTTGGGGCGGAATTAAATATCCGCCCTTTTTGTTAAAAATTACGAATTCATCGGCAATAGTATCAAATGTGTGATGGCGGATGCAGGGGAATTTCTATCAGAAATTGCGCCCCCTGACCGGGCGCTGAAATACATTTGAGTTGACCGCCGTGTTTTTCGACCACAATTTGATAGCTAATCGACAACCCAAGCCCTGTGCCAATACCGACAGGCTTAGTTGTGAAGAAAGGATCGAAAAGTCGCTTTCTGACTTCCTCTGCCATTCCTGGCCCATTGTCGGAAATCTTGATTGCGACTCGGTTATTTGTCAACACGTCGGTACGAATCCGAATGATACTGGCGTCGGCTTTGATTTGTTCAAGCGATCGCTTTTTGTTAGACTCATCCAAAGCATCAATTGCATTGGTGAGAAGATTCATAAATACTTGGTTAAGCTGCCCTGGATAGCACTCTACTTTAGGTAGGTTGCCATATTCTTTGATTAGCTGGATAGGGGGATGATCTGGTTTGGATTTGAAGCGGTTTTGCAGAATTAGGAGCGTACTTTCGATGCCTTCATGAATATCTACCAGTTTCATCTCGGCTTCGTCAAGGCGGGAGAAATTGCGTAAGCTACGCACAATCTCACAAATGCGCTCTGCCCCCACATTCATTGAAGAAAGTAATTTAGGCAAGTCCTTGATGAGAAAATCTAGGTCAATCGCGGCAATTTCGTCTTGAATTTCTGGCGTTGGATGGGGATATTGCTGTTGATATAGTTGCAGCAACCCAAGAATGTCTCGCGTGTATTCGCTCGCCGGAGCTAAATTCCCGTAGATGAAGTTAACGGAATTATTGATTTCATGCGCGACTCCAGCCACTAACTGACCCAAACTGGACATTTTTTCACTTTGAACCAGTTGAGACTGAGTACGTTGGAGTTCCTGAAGCGTGGTTTCGAGCCGGGTGGCGTGCGCTTGCGCGATCGCTGCGGCTTCACGAGTTTGAGTATAAAGTTCTGCTTGGTTAATCGCGATCGCGACTTGGTCGCAAACCGCCGAAAGCAGTTCCACTTCATCGTCATGCCAAGTTCGAGGACTGCTAAATTGACCGCAGGCAACTACACCAAGTTCGCCCGTGCGAGTCATTATCGGAAAATTTAGTATAGAAACGTACCCCAGCGATTGGAAGAACTGCCGTGAATTGGGGTCGGTTAACGCTTCAATATTATCCAAATGGATGATTTCTCGGTTTAAGAGTTGTATTACTTGAAAACTGGTCGGTTCCTCTGGATAGCAACCCAGAAAGCTAGGCAAATTGTCTACCTTCGCTTCATGCAATATCTCCCAACTTGCCGATTCACCATTGGGACGATACCACATGAAAAGGCACTGCTCAATTTGCAGCAGCCTGCGGATTTCCTGCACGGCTGTTTCCAAGATGGTATTGAGATCCAGCGAACTGCGAATTTGACTAGCAAGACGATTGAGTAGTTCTTCTCGCTGCGCGAGTTCTCGGAACCGAGCTTCTGATTGCCGCAACGCTTCTTCCACCTGCTTGAGAGCGCTGATATTACTTCCGGTGCCGATAATTCGATAGATGCGACCCGCAGCATCCCGCAGTGGAGTTAAAGTCGTTAGCCAATAAGTGTCTACACCCTGCAAGGGAATGCAATCCTCGTAAAAAGTACATTCCCCTGCGACGAGACATTTTGTATATCTCTCATGCAAGGAATTACCTAACTCTAAACCAAATAGTTCATGGGGAGTTTTGCCCATCGCTTGGGCACTACTGATGCCAGTAACCATCGCTATCGGTCGATTCCAGCTAAGGTAGCGAAAAACCCCTTGTGCGTCCACATCTAAAACAAAGATGGCGTTTTCCACGCCCTCGTAGATGGAATGGAAAAAGTCCTCACTCTGGATCATCTCTGCCGACAGGATCAATCCACCCCTTTCCCCGCTTGGGTGCTTCCAAGGATGCAGGCTCCACTTTATCGGCACCGAGGAACCGTCAGGGCAAACAAAGCTACTTTCCTGAAACTCCCCTGAACTCGCCCCAGATAAAACTAGCTCAGCCTTGTGCCGCCATTGGTCGGGAAGGTGAGGAAAAACTTCGTAATGCGATCGCCCAATCAGATTTTGCTCATCCAGCCCGTAATCGATTAGCCACTGACGAGAAGCGAGCAAGTAACGCATCTGGCGATCGCACATCGCTACGGCAGTGGGTGTATGTTGCAAAAATAGCCCAAACAGCTCTAAATTGTCTGAGGCGTTCATAGGTCGGCAAAGGCTCTTTTTGTAATGGCATTCAAATTTAGAGGTTTTTAGGGTGAAATGCCCTAAACATTGCAATATTCAATTATCTAAACATTTAATTTAAGGCATCCACTCTAGTACGACGCCAACCCGACTATCTTTGCGTTGTCTTGCATTTTGCTTCTCAATGTCTGTCGATAAGCGCAGGTTGCGGGTAAAGGCATAGCCGACGGAAAGCTTTGTAATTCCGACTTCTTCATTCGTTGCTGGAGCAACCCAACTCTGAGTTAAGGAGATATCGGCTGCACCAGTGCGAGATAAAACGAATATCAGCTTCGCACCCACATGTAAGCCATCTGTTGAGTATCGGTCAGTTTCCAAATGTCGATAGCCCACCAGGGGCGCGATATTAACGTAGCCACCCAAAGGAAGTACGTAGTACCGTAAATCTGCTCCATAAGCCTCGCGCTGACCCTTGAACGCAGTGTGATAATCCCCACTGACGGTTAAGCCGGTGCGACCCATAAAAACATCCTCCACACCAATATTGACTCCCCCGGCTTGCCCAGATGAAGGAAACTGGGAGTAACCGAGGCGCACCCTAGTCCGAAAGCTGGGATCATTGCGAATTTCTTCTAGCACATTCGGCACGTCTCGCCGCCAACGCTGCAAAACCGGGCTATTTTCAATCATTTCTGGACTTAAATCTAACTCGCTTGCCTCTGGCTTGGACGTTCCTGGCGGCTGGGTTTGAGTCTGGGTTTGAGCCTGGGTAGGCGAGATCCCCAAAATCAGAGAAGTGCCGATTGCGAACAGGATAGAGTTTCGCGCAAAGGCGCAAAGGCGCAAAGAAAGGCAAGTTAGCGTCTGTGCGTCTAGCGGGCTGAGGCGCGAGATGCTAAAGGTCTTCGTCATGGGGGTTGCGTCAGTTCTATATTTATGAGGAATTTTGATAAGGATAAAAAAAGTGGCTCTGCTTAGTGCAGAACCACTTTAGTTGAGGGAAGATGCTCAAAATTAGCGGGCTTTACCTTGCACGGCAGTCATATCAATCGGCTTGATTAGGTACAGGCGCAGCAGCTGCCAAGCGTTAGAAGCATAAAGGGGTAGCTTCTGGAACAATTGCAGGAATTTGGGGGTGTTGGAGGTTGCGATCGCACCCAGCTTCTCATTATTTTTGATGCACACTTCTAGGCGCTCGTAAAATTCTGGCTTCTCTACATCCAGAATCACTGGGAACACCCGTCCTGCGGTTTCGTTGGTCTTCTGAATCACGTGAATGTCATATTCCCGTGCATCCAGACCGAGTGTGGCATAGAATTTGGAACGCTGGATGTCGTTGAGATACATCGTCGCAAACACTGACAGCAGGAAGAAGCGACACCACAGCTTTGCTTTCCAATCATTCAAGAATTGGGGTTGCGCTCTCATTACGGCATCGAAGAAGTCTCCGTGCCGGTTTTCATCCTGGCACCAGTTTTCAAAGAAGCGGAAGATTGGATAAACTCGGTTTTCGGGATGGGCTTCTAGGTGCCGGTAAATGGTGATATACCGCCAGTAACCAATCTTCTCGGACAGATAAGTCGCGTAGAAGATGAATTTCGGCTTAAAGAAGGTGTATTTGTGATTCTTGGTCAGAAATCCCAAATCTAGTGACATATTGAAGTCTGACATTGCCTTATTCAGGAAGCCAGCATGACGAGCTTCATCCCGCGACATCAAGTTAAAGCCTTCTGCCAGAAGCGGGTTTTTGTCCTTCAATCGGCGTCCGAGTTCTTTGTAGAGTAGGAATCCAGAGAATTCTGCTGTGCAGGAACGCTCTAGAAATTCAATAAATAACTGGCGCGTCTCCCCATCAATATGATCCCAGGATTGGTCAAACTCGGCATCCCGCACGAAGTGGTGACGGTTGTAGTCAGCGCGGAACTCTTCCATCAGCGCCTTGAGTTCATCTTCATTTGGCGACAGATCCATCTTCGCCATTTCATCAAAGTCGGTGGTGTAGAACCGGGGCGTCAGTAGGGTTTCTTTCGCAGGTACTTTCACCCCTGGTCTTAATTCTTCAAAGCTGGGTTTTTTGAGGGAATCCACCATATTCTTTGTCTCTCTTGTTTCTCTTATTATTATGATTCCGTCGCTTTCACTCAAAGGCTTGCGTTCCAGTCTACCAATCTACACGAGAGCGATCGCACTTGCTACGTTAAGACTTACTACACGCTGTCAAGTTTTGTGACATCTTCAAAGTTCTTGTTGCTCAATTCCTAGGTGCAAGAGTGAAGAACAAAATCCTATGATTGAAGTTGGACATCTGAAGCGCTAGGAATCTTATGAAGAACGTCTCGACTGCCTATGTTCTTTGGCTAGCCTGTTTTTTGTCCCCACCAATAGCGGGGATGCATCGCCTATACAATGGCAAGATTGGCACGGGGCTGCTGTGGCTGTTTACGTGGGGTTTGTTTGGGGTCGGGCAGTTCGTGGATTTATTCCTGATTCCCGGCATGGTGGAAGAACATAACGCCAAGCTGCAAGACCGCTTGGGAGTATCCTCTACGGGCGTACCTCTATCGCCACCTGCGATCGCGCTTACCAAACAAGAGCTTACCCGCGATCAACTAATGGTTAAACTTGTGAAAGCCGCTGCTGCTAGAGGTGGCAAACTTTCCGTTACCCAAGCGGTGATGGATACAGGTGTAAGCTTTGCCAAGGCAGAAGCCACTTTGAAAGAAATGCTCAAAAGTGGCTACGTCATGGTTGACAATCACCCAGAAACTGGCGTTGTCATTTATGAATTTATCGAGTTGTAATGGCTCATTAGTCATTAGTAATTATCCAATGACTAATGAAATTCACCTTTCCCGACTAATTTCTTTCCAGCCACTTTTGAGCATTCAACCGCTGCGTCACGCCAAACACCATTAAATCCAGCGTGATCTTGCGCTCATCGCACAAAAAAGGCTCAATGATACTGGGTTTAGAGCCTTCAAAACAGGAAAAAGCTCTTTGTTTTTGGATGTCTTCTTCGGGAAAATAAAGGTTAAAGTTCCGCTTTCCCCCTTGCCAGCTCCCGTTGACTTGCCAGCATTCTGAGATTTCTTGAAGCGGTTTCTTGTCAAATTTCAGCTCTAAATTTTGGACGCCCTTTTTTTCAAGTGCTGTTTTCAAAGCTGGTAAATAGTCTTGTTGAATAAACTCAACAAAAGGCTTGTCTTCTACCGCAGGTGCCTTCTCTTTTTTAGCCGCTTTAGCAGCTGGCTTATCCCCTTCTGGCGACTCGTCCTTTTTAGCAGCTTTGGCACCTGCTGGCTTATCTGCTTTAGCAGCTTTGGCACCCGTTGGTTTATCCTCTTTAGATGCTTGAGCGGTTTTTTTAACATCTGGTTGAACCTGAGCCGAGTCATCTGGGGTTGATGCCTCTGTCGAAGATTTTTCTCCAGCCGCATTCGGATTCACCTCCGGATTCACAGCTTCTGGAGCGGGTGCGTTTGCTGTAGGAATGTCGGTTGCTACGTCAGAATCCGTACTGGGAGCATTTTCTTCAGAAACACTGGGAGCCTGCTTGTCAACAGTGCTAGGAGCCACCTCTCCGGCGTCATTGTGATTGGTTTCTTCTGCCATTGGACTTATCCGCAAGTTGGTGATTTTTTTGAATGTATGCAGCATGGATGAAGGTAGGATTTACAATCCCGATTCGAGATTGAAATCCTTTACTGCTCATCCTATCTTGGAATCAGCCTCCCGCCTGCGCTGCCACAATGCTTACCTCATCACCTTCGCTCAGCGGTGTCTGAGTTCCATGCAAAAAGCGGATGTCTTCGCTGTTGACGTAGAAATTCACAAATCTGCGGGGTTCGCCCTTTTCATCGCACAAACGCACTTTGATGCCAGGATAGCTTTGCTCTAAGGATTCGAGCAGTTCACCAATCGTACTGCCGCTGCCTTCAATGGTGGCTTGATTGTTTGTAAGCTTCTGGAGAGGAGTCGGAACGAGAACTTTGACTGTCATAGTTAAAGATTATTCAGTAGTCATTCATGCGTAGTCACGAGCGATGAGTCATTAGCAACCCCGGAGGGACTAATGACTCATCACAAAAAGCTGGTAGCGGTTATTAAACCAGAACTTGCTGCCAGTCGAGGCGTTCGAGTGTCCGAGAGCGCTCTAATGCCCGCTCGAAACTGTCCAGCTTCGCCTCAATTGTCAGGGGTTCCCCGATGTATCCTTGCACCGCTTCTTGGGTTTTCAGCCCGTTGCCGGTAATGTAAACAACGGTCGTTTCTTCGGGATCAATTTTACCCGCTTCTACCAATTTTTTCAGCACGGCGATGGTGGTGCCACCAGCGGTTTCGGTAAAGATGCCTTCGGTTTCAGCTAACAGCTTGATGCCTTCAACGATTTCAGTATCGTTAACTGATTCAATGTTACCGCCGGTTTTCTTCGCGACTTCCAGAGCATAAACCCCGTCCGCGGGGTTGCCAATCGCAATTGATTTGGCAATTGTATTCGGCTTCACGGGGGTTACGAAGTCGCGCCCTTCCCGATGAGCTTGGGCAATGGGAGAACAACCTTCAGCTTGGGCACCGCTGAAACGGACGCTCTTATCAGCGACCAGCCCAACGTTGATAAATTCTTGGAATCCTTTGTAGATTTTGGTGAACAGAGAGCCAGATGCCAAAGGAGCGACGATATGATCCGGTAGTTTCCAACCTAACTGTTCGGCTACTTCGTAGCCGAGGGTTTTGGAACCTTCCGAGTAGTAGGGACGGAGGTTAATGTTGACAAATCCCCACCCTTGGGTATTAGCAACTTCGCAGCAGAGGCGGTTCACTTGGTCGTAGTTGCCCTGAACTGCCATGACGGTGGGACCGTAAATGAGTGTACCTAGAACTTTACCGGCTTCCAGGTCGGCGGGGATGAAGACGCAGCAATCTAAACCAGCGTAGGCAGCGATCGCTGCTGTAGAATTCGCTAAATTACCCGTACTGGCGCAGGATACTGTCGTAAATCCTAATTCCTGCGCTCTTGTTAAAGCGACCGACACCACCCGATCTTTAAAGCTCAGGGTGGGCATATTGACGGCATCGTTTTTAATATAAAGATTTTTAATACCCAGACGGCGAGCTAAGCGATTGGCTTTTACCAAGGGGGTCATGCCAGTTCCCACGTCAATCGGCTTTTCTGTGGCGACGGGTAAGAAGGAACGATAGCGCCAAATTGAGTTAGGCCCTGCCTGAATGCTTTCACGAGTGACGGTGCGGCGCAAAACATCGTAATCGTAGGTTACTTCCAGAGGGCCAAAACAAAACTCACAGACATGAGTTGCCTTAAGTTCGTATTCGGTGCCGCATTCTTTACACTTCAGTGCCGTAAAGGTTGCCGTTGTTGACTGGGTTGCCTGGGTCATGGGTATTTACACTCTAATCGTCCGTCATCGCTCGGTTGATACTAACACAGGCAAAAATACCCGTCAAATATATCCGACTCTTTTAGTCGGGATTAAATGTTGTCTATGATACAAAATTTAGCCCTCAGTCTGAAGACTGGGGCGATTATATTCCAAGCTTGCGGTCGCTAATTTAGGAAAAAGAGGGAATTGAAGCGGATTTGGGATGAAAAAACCGAATTTCTGGCGTTTAACTTTTGTCTTTCCTAGCCACCGCTAACAGGGGGAATCAGCACGACTTCATCCCCATCATGCAGAATCGTGTCTGGCTCGACGAATTGAAAATTAACGCCAAAGCGAGTAACTTGACGCCATTTGTCAAGTTCTGGATGTTCGGAAGCAAATTTATCTAATATCGCTGAAACATCTGTATTTGGAGGGATTTTCAGCACCAGTTCCGAAACGCCATAGGCTTCTTGATAGGCAGCGAATAATTTGACGGTAATCGCGATCGCTTCAGTGGACATAGGAACTGATGCTAGAGGTGGCTGGCATTAGATTAGCGCGATCGCTGACTATCCGCTTTATGAATGCCCCCTAATCCAAAAAGCGATCGCACCCAAGAAAGGGAGACGGGGCTTTTGGCATCTTCAACATCTGCATCAGATGCACTCTCTTCGAGGTTCTCGGCGTTTTCTGCACAAGGAAGGGAATTTACCACGTTCAAGGAATCTTGTTGCACAGCCGCCAATGCTTGACCCACCGCCACGATAATCTGAGGTGCTAACTTAGCTTTAGCCCGTTGCTGCTGTAGATACCATCCTCTGGGACTGGTCGCATACAGGGCTGGCAGACGATTCAGGGCGTAAGCGATCGCATGGGCTGGATTGATATAGTTGACCAACTTTGGCGGTAACTGCTGGAGTTGTCGGTGTACTTCCTGAGCAACTAACAGTTCCATGACATTGCAGTAGGTTAGAACTTGATTCGGTTGCATAATCTTCTTAAAGACTGAGCTGGCGATCTCTGTAAAGAAGGACAGACGTTGAAGAAGGCGATCTAGCGCGTTATCCTCTTAGATTGCCAAAGACGCTTTCGCTTGACGGCTCACTTTTTTGCTCACCCTTTGGCTCAGTTTTCAGGGTACGGCTGCGATCGCTACACCGAAAGGTGAGCCAGAATAAGCGAGAATTGTGGTAAAGAGCTTAACTATGGCGGGGTCTCTCAGAGCATCTGCACGGGGACTAGAAAGCGTTGATAAAGCCCGAAAAAGGAAAGGTTGGACAAAAACAATGACCGTTTCTTGGTGGCAGGCTGCCCTAACGACCCAGGCAACCTTGAAACGGTTTTGGCAGAAAAAACCTATTCACCAAGAGACCTTTATTAATATTTGCCAAGCTGTCGGGATCGGCAACTGGAGGGAAATTGTTGATTCAGGTGCCGTTGAAGAAGCAGAAGCGCGTGAAATGCCTATACTCGATTGGGGTGAAGCGCCTGATGTCTCTGGTTTCTATGGGCGCACAGAAGAACTCGCTGTGCTTGAGAAATGGATTGTCGCTGATAGTTGCCACCTAGTAACGCTGTTCGGCATGGGGGGAATTGGTAAAACAGCGCTATCCGTGATGCTAGCCGAGCAAATTCAGAATGAGTTTGATTATTTCATCTGGCGATCGCTCCGTTCTGCCCCATCAGTCGAAGACCTGATCGCAGACTTGCTCCGACTCCTTTCCAACCAGCAATCAACCGATTTACCAAAAGATATTGGTCGCCGAATCTCCCAGCTAATTGAGTCTTTGCGATCTCCCAAAGGAACGAACCCTTCCACAGGTTCCCATCGCTGTCTAATAGTTTTGGATGAAGTCGAAACGATTCTAGGTGCTGGTCAAGCAACTGGGTATTATCGAGAAGGATATGAAGGCTATGGCGAACTATTCAGACGAGTGGGAAGAGAGCGCCACAACAGCTGCTTAATGCTAATCGGTCGAGAGCAACCGAATGAAATTGCATTAATCCAGGGAGAAACTCCAAGCGTTCGTTCCTTACTGCTGTCCGATCTCAATGATACAGACGCTTGGCAAATATTTAGAGCCAAAGGTTTGTCAGACGAGAACCACTGGAAAAGCCTTTTTCAAATCTATCGAGGGAATCCCTTAATCTTAAATATTATTGCCAGTTATATAAAAGACTCATTTGCTGGTAAAGTTTCTGATTTCTTAAAGCTAGAAACAATATTTTTAGGCGATATTCATCTAATTTTAGATACTTCCTGGCAACGGCTATCAAATTTTCAAAAAGAAATTATGTTTAAGTTAGCGGCTAATCTCAACCCCAGCTCTATCTTTAAATTAAAAGAAGAAATCAATCTAACGGTTTCAACTTCTGAAATTATGGAAGCGATTCAAGCATTAGAACGTCGTTCGCTGATAGAAAAGCAAATCGAAGGGAATGAAGTTATTTATACGCTTCAGCCAGTTGTGAGAAGGTATGTTAAAAGAAAAATTGCTAAGCGAACGGTTGAACAATAAAGTTATTTTCCGAGAGGAAGTTATAATTCTATAACATTCCCACTCAAATCGGGATAGTGTGTTTGCCGTGAGTTATTGCATCAATCCTAACTGCCGCAATTTCAACGAACCTGGTAATCAAAGCACTTGTCCTGACTGTGGCTCTGAAAGTTTAGTAGAAGGGCGCTATCGGGTCATCCAACGTTTGGGCAAAGGAGGCTTTGGTCAAACCTTTGAGGTGGAGGACGTGCGTCGGGAAGGTATAAAAAAAGTCCTAAAAATTTTGCTTACTGATTATGAGAAGGCAATCTGCCTATTCCAGCGGGAAGCCGAAGTTCTAAAGAAGTTGAATCATCAAGGGATTCCCAAAGTAGAGGCAGATGGATACTTCCAGTTATGTCATCTAAAGAGCGAAAAGCCCTTGCACTGCTTGGTGATGGAGAAAATTGAGGGGATCAACTTAAAAGAATGGTTGAGCAGCCGGAACCATCAACCCATCAGCCAAAAGCAAGCGATCGCTTGGTTGAAACAACTGGCAGAAATCTTACAGCAAGTTCATCAAAGCAACTATTTTCACCGGGATATTAAGCCGTCTAACATTATGCTGCGACCTGATAATCAACTGGTGTTGATTGATTTTGGTGCAGTCCGGGAAGCTACGGAAACCTACTTGCATAAATTAGCCGGAAGAGATGGCACAGCAATAATTTCCCACGGCTATACACCCCCAGAACAAGCCGATGGTAGAGCTGTTTCCAAATCTGATTTCTATGCTTTGGGACGCACCTTCGTTCATTTGCTGACAGGCATACATCCCCATGATCTTCCTGAAAACCCCCAAACAGGTCAGTTGAATTGGCGAAACAGTGCCCCACAGCTTTCACTAGAGTTGGCAACTTTAATTAATGACCTGATGGCTCCTTTCGCAGGGAATCGACCTGAAAATGCCCAAGAAATTGTGCAACGTTTAGAGGAAATTGAGACGCAAATTAACCATCATTGGCGGACACGATCTTCCGACGACACGCTTACTTTGCTTCCTGGAGGCAATTGTTCGGACGCGGAAATTACTAGGATTATCAACTCAGGCAATTTAAGGCTTGTACTCATTTGGGTCATGAGTGCAATTCTCTTGACAGGACTCGGAATAATTATTTATGCGCTCGTAAAACCGCCGAAGGCTTGTGATTCCAATCTTGCAGACAATGTCAGTTGTGGAGAAGAAGTTTTAGTTCCCAGCTTGAAAGGCGCTCTCAAGCAAAAAGGCGTGCAAAAATTTGCCAGAGGTCAATATGCTGAGGCTGTTGGTTTATTAGAGAAGGCACGGAGCGAACAGCCAAGCGATCCAGAAATTTTGATTTATCTGAATAATGCCCGATTGATGGATAGAAAGGAAAAGGCATACACGATTGCTGTTGCCGCTCCAATAACCAACAATCCAAACAGAGCGCTAGAAATTCTGCGAGGAGCTGCCCAAGCCCAAAATGAAATCAATCAAGGTCAAAGGATTAGTGGTAAAGGGCTGAAAGTAGTAATCGCAGATGATGCCAATAATCCTGTCAAAGCTAAACAAATCGCTGAGTCATTCGTGTTAAAAAAGGACATTTTAGCGGTCATCGGTCACTATGCCAGCGAAGTGACACTGGGAGCGATCGCAATTTATCAACAGCACGGGTTGGTATTAATTTCTCCAGGTAGCACCTCGGAAGACCTCTCTGAGTGGAGCCAAAAGAGCGAACACGTTTTCTTTCGCACTGTACCCAGTAATCGCGTGAATGCCCAGGCTTTGGCTAGCTACATGATCCAAGCCAATCAGCGGACAGCCGCAGTCTTTTACTCTGGCACGAGTAATTACAGCAAATCTATCCGAGATCAATTTCACGTTAGCTTCCCCGCAAGTAGAGGACGGGTAAGAGCAGATTTTGAACTGTGCAAAAAGGACTTCAATGCTGTTGAGGCGATTAACCAATCACAAGCAAAAGGCGCGACTACGCTTGTCTTTCTTCCGGATGGTCAGACCTGTCCTTTTTCCTTTCAGAATGTCTTAGCGGTGATTAAGGCAAATCAGGGTCGTTATCCGATGGTGGGAGCATGGGCTGTTTACAGTTCTGAGATTCTACAAATCGACCCTAAATATGTAGTCGGTCGCCTAGTAGTAACAGTCCCTTGGCATTCCTTGAGCAGCCCCAATCCAACGTTTCCCAAAGAATCTAAGCAGTTATGGAAAGCGGAAGTGAGTGGGCTGACCGCTACGACTTATGATGCAACTCGTGCGTTAATAACGGCTTTAGCGAAAAAACCTCAACCGAATCGTTCTGACGTGCGGCTGGTTTTATCGGCTCCCGACTTTCGAGCCAATGGTGCAATGGGGATAATTAGTTTTCGCGGTGGAGATCCCAATGAGCCGATCTTTACATTGGTCAAAGTCGTGCCGTCTAACTGCTCGCTTTATGGTTTTAAGTTTGTACCTGTAGACTATCCCCCAGATAAACTTAAGGAAATAGAGCGCGGTTGCAAAAACTAATCGTACTTATCCGAATGCTCTAGCGGATTCTAACAAATCCAGCCTTTTGAACCAGTTTTTGATACCAGTCTGTTAGCAGTAACTTGGCGTAAGCTTCCCCTGAGTTATTCAATTTGTTCGTTTTGTTTAACAATTACTGATAATCGGCGAGTTAGAGGATATCGACCATTCGAGAGTATTACCACTTGTGTATATCGTTGAATGTCATTAAGTCTCTATTTGAGTTCGTCATTCATCGTCAAACCTTTAACTTTCCAAACTTTTTACCTATGGTTGTTTCTCTCAACTGAATTAGGTTCGCTATATAAATCAGCTCTAACAGCTTCTGTCCTCTAATTCTTATGAGTTCTCTGCGCCTCAGGGGTTCGTTTTTTATCGATACTTCTTTTTAACAGCAACACGAGAATGGCACCAATTGCTAACCCTACACCATGTGCCCAATACCCAATGCCCACGGGATTGACGCCACCGGAAATATTTAAGCTACCGATTCCATAAAACATCTGCTGAATAAACCACCAGAATAGATAAAACAAAGCTGGCAATTCAATAGGGATAAACACAATTACTAGGGGCAAAATGGTATCAATTTTTGCCTGGGGAAAACTCAGAAAATAGGCTCCGAGGACAGATGCGATCGCGCCATTTGCTCCAATTAAGGGCATCGTCAAAGTAGAGTCCAACCAAACTTGTACGATGCCCGTCAAAATGCCGCCCAGCAAGTAAAGTAGCAGAAACCGCCGATGTCCGAGAAGATTCTCTACACTCTTTCCAAAAACAAATAAGAATAGGAGATTTCCTAAAATTTGACCAAAGCTGCTGTGGAGAAACATCGCCCAGAACAGGGAACTGGACAACATCAGCAAGGCAACCCACGCCGCTGGATTTTCCCCACTGAGGGTATCTGAAATCACAGCACTGATTCGGGCAGGAACGATACCCCAGTGTTGGATAAAAGCGCTCAGCTTACCTGCAAGCTCTAGTTTTAGCTCCCACAGAAATAAAGCAACATTGATTCCGATCAGGGCGTAATTAACAATCGGTTTGCTGCGACTGGGGATGTTATCAGCAATAGGAATCATGAAGGTTTTAGATTTTAGATTTTGGACGAATCATCAATCCACACGCTATGCCCTCAAACTTATCCTAGTTCGCTAAACAAATCCGCCAAAATTACATTAGAAAATAAAAAACCTTCCGGATCGGTTAATCTCAATCGTCCCTTTGGTGGGAGTTTCTGGGCGTCAAGTGCGATCGCTTCCCCGCTTTCGCCAACAATTTCTACCCAACCTTGCTGGTAGTAGGATTGCAAACACGTCCAAATTTGTTGCAGCGTCTGTTTGCCAAACTGTTCGGATAAGGTTGATAAACTAAGGCCCTCTGCTAGACGCAAGCCCAGCATCAATGTTTCCAACAATACTTCAGATGTCAATGTTTGAGGACAATCCCAGACGCCACCTGCTTTGACTATCTGTTGCACCCATTCGTAATATTCCCGTGTTTTGCGGGGACGGGTGAACCGGCACCCTTGCAAATGACTGGCGGCACCCATGCCAAAGGCATAGTAGGGGCGATTTTCCCAGTAAACTCGATTGTGGCGGCATTGATGACCGGGTTTGGCATAATTAGAAATCTCATAATGCTCATAACCGGCACTGGTGAGAACTTGCTGCGCCAGTCGGTACATCTCGGCAGCCATTTCATCGGTGGGAAGCGGTTTGGCACCGGGTTGATACTGACGCCCAAAGGCAGTAACTGCCTCGACTTGGAGATCGTAAATTGAAATATGAGTGGGCGCGATCGCTACTGCGGTTTCTAGAGATTCCTGCCACTGTTCCAACGTCTGATGGGGCAAACCAGAAATCAAATCTAAGCTAAATTCGGGAACCCCCACTTTGCGGACTAGCTCCACAGCTGCAAAAATATCAGAGACAGAGTGCGATCGCCCGCATACTTCCAATAGTTCTGGCTGAAACGCCTGTACCCCCAGACTGATTCGATTCACTCCAACTGAGCGGTAGCCTTGAAGTTGTTGCGAGTCAAAGGTGCCAGGGTCCATCTCCATCGAAATTTCAGCATCGGTGGCAATACCAAAACCAGCATCAAGTTGAGTCAAAATTTGCTTGAGTTGTTGCACCGATAACAACGAAGGAGTACCACCTCCAAAAAAAACTGTTTTTAGGGAATTTCCTTGTACTGGTGTAACTTCAATTTCTTGGCACAATACCTCAACATACTGCTCAATTGTGCCAGAGTTCTTACCAGTCTTGCGATCCCCTACCACAGACACTGGAAAATCACAGTAAAAGCACCGGCGTCTACAAAATGGAATGTGGAGATAAGCAGAGCTGGGGATACCCAAATTAATATTTTTTGCGTCCGGGATTAAATAATTTAAGACCATATTTGTATCAATACTCAATATAGCGATGAAATCTTTAAATGTTTGATTAACAGTTGTTACTTTACTGAATTGTTGTCAGGTCTTTTCTTCTCTTAGCAAGAATACGTCAAGGCTATACCCCGTCTTGTTTCCTGCCTTTTAGAAGCGACATAATTGGCTAATTTTTCAGAATTGTTCTTTTAATAAATAAAGAGGTGACTTCATCAAAATAGCTCAAATTGGATTAAATGCTGGTGCTAAATCAATGGTCATACGCAAGAGTGAAGTCAATAACACAAAAGATATAATAAAACAAATGTAAATTTGTATCAGTTCTTGAGAGCCGCTTTCAGGAATTGAAGCAATCATCCCAAATAACTGGAAACCATGCTTGACGCAATCATTATTATTTTATTCATCCTAGCAGCGGCGGGAATCGGGTTCGACGCGATTGAATTACTGCCTAGCGGTGCCCTACATCAAGTCAGCAATCAGGACGCTTTACGCTGGGTCTTCGCCGGGTTTGCCGCCCTGGTTGGGGGCGCTGCCGGTTTGCTCGTGCAGACGACCTATCGACGCTTGGAAAAGAGAGTCCGGGAAATGCCGATCGAGGTCATTTTGACCAGAGCTGTCGGTTTGGTGATTGGCTTATTAGTTGCCAACTTGATGCTGGCACCCGTTTTCTTACTACCAATGCCCTTCGATTTTGCTTTTATTAAGCCTCTTGTTGCCATTTTAGGCAGTGTCATGTTTTCCTACTTGGGAGTGACTTTAGCGGATACCCACGGTCGTTCCTTCTTGAGGCTGATTAGTCCCCACAGCGTGGAAACGATGTTGGTGGCAGAAGGAACCCTCAAACCTGCCTCGACCAAGGTTTTAGACACCAGCTGCATCATCGATGGTCGCATTGAAGAACTGCTAAACACTGGCTTTATCGAAGGTCAAATCCTCGTACCCCAGTTTGTCTTGCAGGAACTGCAACAACTGGCAGATGGTTCCAACGATCTGAAGCGAGTTCGGGGACGGCGAGGGCTAGATATCCTGAACCAGATGAAGGATGCTTACTCAGAACGGATTGTAATCCACTCCGCCGATTACGATGAAATTCCCAAGGTGGATGCGAAGTTAGTCCGGTTGACGCAAGAAATCAACGGCACTTTGCTCACCAACGACTACAACTTGAGTAAGGTTGCTACTTTGCAGAAAGTGCCGGTGCTGAATATTAACGATTTGGCTCAGGCAATTCGGGCAATTTATCTGCCTGGTGATAGCTTGGATATCAAAATTATCAAGGGTGGCAAGGAACCAGCTCAGGGCGTCGGCTACCTGGATGATGGAACAATGGTGGTTGTGGAAGACGGGCGCGACTACATGGGTGGTGAAATCCGAGTGGTTGTAACCAGTGCCTTGCAGACTTCGGCGGGGCGAATGATTTTTGCTCGCCCTCAAGCGTCTGTTGTGGCTTGAGTAGCTTGAAGTGGCGATCGCCACTGGTGGCACCTAGAAAGCCCACAAGCACCACTCTTAAAATCTCACCGCCAAGAAAGTACGCAGAGGTAAATTGCTTCCTCTGCGTACCTTTGCGTTAACCTTGGCGTACCTTTGCGTTAAAAAAGCCTACTCCTGCAAAATAGTTTTAGAGACGATCCGTGTCTTCTTCCTATCTGCTTCCGAAAGTTCTTCACCTGATTGCAAGCGAGTAGCACTGGTTTGGAGAACCGTCGCGCCTCCCTTGTCTCCCATTTGCAGGGCGGTTTTGGCGGCAGTTTGTAACATCGTCGCTGCACCCACGCGATCGCCTTGCTGCAATTTCGCCTCTGCTAACTGAGTTTGTCGGTATTTCGCCAACGCCAAAATAGACTGTTGCACCTGAGGATTGGGTGCGGGTTGGTAACTCCGGACAACATTCGCCTCAACTAAGACTTGTTGAGAAATTAGCCCCATTTTATCCTGGGCGGGATCGTCGTAACGGACTTGCACCTGGGCGATCGCTTGACGCCCTTCCGCTAGCTGGCTGACGTAAAGATTCGCCAAAATGATTCGCGGCACATCTTTCATCAAGTCTCCCAGACGTACCGTATAGCGATCGCCTTCTTGTTGCACCGGCAGTTCAATGGTATCTGGAGCAACTTGGGCGATGGGTTTGAGTTCCGCTAACCGTACCTTCGGCATTAACGAAATTGATAAGTAGGCATTTGTCAACCCCACCGCAGAGATTCGATTAAACAAGCGTCCAAACTCATTAACTGCCTGTTCGGGACGCTCAATATAGGACAGCGTACCGCCACCCGCATCAGCAATTTTTTCCAAAACATCCTGGTTCCAGTGAGCGCCAAATCCCAATGTATTCAACGTCAGGTTGTAGCCAGTCGCCACTTGGGCAAATTTCAGACAGCGGTTATTGTCGCCATGCTCATTTTCGCCATCTGTTAACAGAAAAGCTTGAGAAACCGTTTCCTTTTTGCCCTTCGCCAGTTCTTCAATTCCCAGTTTTAAACCCTCATCAATCGCCGTACCCCCATCTGCACTGAGCCGATTAATCTGTTTCTTAATATTTTCTGGGTTGTCAATGACTTGGTTGGGGACAAGCACTTTGGCTTTGTGATCGAAGGCGACAACCGAGATGCGATCGCCCGGTGTGAGACGATCCACCAGACCGATCGCTGCCTGTTTCACCGTTTCCAGGGGGCGTCCATTCATCGAGCCACTGTGGTCGAGAATTATGCATAAATTGAGCGGGGCACGATCTTCAAGATCCCCAGCGATCGCAGAAATAGAAATTTCTAGTTGACGCTGGCTACTCGTTTGAGTCGCGTCAATATTCATATCATTCAAAGCAGGCTGTAAACCAACTCTCATAGCACGCTCATTCCTGGCAGAACAAGAAGGGATCGGAGTAACCACAAGACTAAACGCTGACGCTCCGGAAAGGGAACCATAAAATTACCCCAACCGCGACCGGGCTTATTTTCTACAATAGCTTGCAGCCCAACACGGCGGAAGCAGCCAGCCAAAAGATCGCAATTCTTTGCAGAGTAAAACGCGATCGCTGGGGTGGATTTCACCCATCACCTTTCGCAAAAACCGATACTTAAACTCAGGTTTCTCTGTTTAAAAACCCAAAAATTAGAAGAGTTTAAGACCCATTTTCCGGCGTCCCCTCCCAAAAAGCCCGCTGACAGGCGCTAAAGCGACATCAAGCCACCCTCAACCTGACTAAAAGCGGTAAGGGGAGTAAAACTGCTAGAATCCAGTCAGTACGGTGGGGCACACCGGAATTAATGTCAAATTAAAGATAGCACCACTATTGCAGCTTTCCGATACGCCATGAACTCACCCATCCAGGCTGTTCAAGCTCCCTACGGCGGCGATAGCTTCTACCGAACACCGCCACCAGACTTACCCTCCCTGATCTTAAAGGAGCGGATTGTCTATCTGGGAACGCCCTTGGTGCCAGAGGTAACGAAACTAATCATCGCCCAACTGCTGTTTTTGCAGTACGAAGATCCAGAAAAACCGATCAAAATCTACATCAATTCCACCGGCACCTCGCGTTACGACGGCGAACCTGTTGGCTTTGAAACCGAAGCCTTCGCCATCTGCGACACGATGAACTACATCAAGCCGCCCATTCATACCATCTGTATCGGTTCGGCAATGGGAATGGCGGCAATGCTACTCTCTGCTGGGACTAAAGGCTATCGCGCTAGCCTGCGCCATGCCACGATTATCCTGAACCAGACTAAGAGCTACGCTCGCGGTCAGGCGACGGATATTCAAATCCGAGCCAAAGAAGTGCTGGCTAATAAGACAACGATGCTGGATATCCTATCGCGCAATACAGGTCAGACTCCTGAAAAAATTGCCAAGGATATGGATCGACTCTTCTATATGACTCCGGAGCAAGCTGTGGAATATGGCTTGATCGATCGGGTTCTAGAGTCCAAATCAGATTTACCAACACCACTTCCCGCTGGTGTCATCTGAAGAATTAAAAATTAAAAATTAAAAATGAAGACCATTCAAATTTTTAATTTTTAATTTTGCATTTTTAATTCTTTGGATACGAATTTTCACTTTTTACGAACGGAGTTCTACATTATGCCTATTGGCTACCCTAGAGTTCCCTACCGGATGCCAGGGGGACAATATACCGAGTGGATTAACATCTACGATCGCCTTTACCGGGAACGGATTATTTTCATGGGCGAAGATGTTGATGATGAAATGGCTAACCAGATAATTGCCGTGATGCTTTATCTGGATTCGGAAGATCCGGGCAAGGACATCTATCTCTATATCAACTCTCCGGGTGGCGTAGTCACTTCTGGCATGGCGATTTATGACACCATGCAGCACATCAAATCAGATGTGGTGACAATTTGTGTAGGCTTAGCGGCATCAATGGGTTCGTTCCTGCTGACCGCTGGGACAAAAGGTAAGCGTCTCGCTTTGCCTCACTCGCGGATTATGATTCACCAACCTTCTGGTGGTACGCGGGGACAAGCCACAGACATTGAGATTGAAGCGAGAGAGATTCTACGGATTCGTCGCCAGCTGAATGAGATTTATTCTCACCGGACGGGTCAGCCTATTGAGAAAATTGAGAAGGACATGGACCGTGACTTTTTCATGTCTGCTCAAGAAGCGAAGGAATACGGTCTAATTGACCGCGTTATCGAAGAACGTCCGAAGTAATGAGTGATTAGCTGTTAGCTGTTAGCTGCTTGACGGGTGGGTAGTCGCAATTGTAAACTTGGGCTTCCAACAAGATTCTCAGAAGCTAATAGCTAACCGCTAAAAGCGAAGGGCTAGAAATAAACTCCCGACTATCAACAAAGATTAAAGCCTAATCGATAGATGATTCCTCTGATGAACCTCGCAGATTGTTACCGGGTGTTGGGGTTAAGATCAGGGGCATCTTTTGCAGAAATTAAAGCGTCTTACCGACGTTTGGCACGGCAGTATCATCCCGACGCAAATCCTGGCGATCGCCAAACGCAAGATAAATTTATAGAGTTGACGGAGGCTTACAAGTTCCTCCTCAGTGTAGTAGATAAGTCTGAGACGGTTGAGAAAGTATCCAATCCAGAACAGACTGCTGCACCGCCTCCTCAACCTTCCGTCACGAAGGTGACTCGCAAAGAGACGCCCAAAGAAACGCCCGTTCAAAAACTCCCAGACTTATCGATAACTGAGCAACAGCTGAAGTGGAGTTCTTATCAGCAGTTGCAGCAGTTGCTGAAAAATCGCCGATTTCCCCGCGCGATCGCCCTCATCGAAGGACTCGCCCAACGTCTGCCAGAAGATCCAGAAGTGCGTCAGTGGCAAGCGATCGCTTATCAACGTTGGGGGCGTCAGCTGATCGCTGAAAAGCAACTCGAAAAGGCAAGAATTTATCTAAAAAAAGCCCTGAAAACCGACCCCCACAATCGCTCTCTCTGGGCAGAAGTGGAACGAGATTTTCGCCGTTTAGAGCAGATTTTTTAGCTTTACTTCGCTGCAACCAAATATCTTCAATTGGGTTCTGCTTGGGATTCTTTGGGAGCAAAGCGAATGCAAGTGATTTTCCAGTTGGACTCCTCGAAGCCTTGATTAACCGACTCCAAGGACTCTCTCACCGCTTGTGAGCCATTATAGATAGGTGGCTCCATCTCAAATCAGGGCAATGGGACTGTTGGGACATTTGTCTAGGAGATACTTGAGAAAAGCAATCATGCCCTCAGAATTGCCTGCCTCAGGTGCTTGAATCAGTTACAAGGATATTGCACGCGAGAGTAAGCACCGCTATATAAAGCGACTCCTATAGAGCAGTCGTATTTGAGTTGTGATGATGCTAACGGTTCAGATCGCCGACTTCTTAGCGGGGATCTCGCCTTCAGGAACAATTTAGGATTGCTATAACAGATAATTTATTAAATAAATATTAATTGTGAAAATCGTTACTCTAGACGCATTTTCGCCCTAGCCTCTCTTAAAAACGGAACCTGAAATCTGGCTGTCTCTACCAAAAATGTAGGTTAACGAGATTCAGATTTTCTTTATAAATGTCCTCTCACCCATCAATAACCGTTTGTTTGGGAAGGGAAGGATTTTATCCAGTGCCTATAACGCTTGACAGCAGATTGTTTTGAGCAATGTTGCAATTGCTTAATCTATGGATAGTTGACGCTCGTATTTATGTTAAGCAGCTTCATAACTTTTTATGATGAAATGCAATGTTTTAAGTGGATATCGTACAAGTTATAGCTCATTGTAAAAATCAGATCGCATACTTTATAAAGACAGAGAAATTTTGCTTTTGAAATGGTTCCTCAAAGGAAATACTTTATGCAACCCTTAAATTCACCAGTTTCAGCCTGTCGCTATTGTCAATTTTATAATCCGATGGGACGACGTGGCGGCTGTTGTCAAACTCTTGGCGTAACCGTTCAAAGTGGATGGCAAGGTTGTCAACTGGGAATTCCTCGGTTTAAAATTCCCTACGAATGTTCCCAAGAAGATTCGCAGAAACGAGTTGAAGCAATTGTAATTTAAAATACAACAGAAAAGAGGAATCTGAAACAGTCTGAAAGTTAGAAAGCCAATTTTTTTTATTTCTCCTTTAATAGCACGCTTCTGTTTGACGGGTTGCCGGAAACTGAAAAAGCAATTTTCTCAATAAGAATCTATGCATTGCAACCCGTCTATAATAGCAAGCCCATGAAAGGAGTTCTTCAATCGTTTAGTTTTTCCCTTTTAAATAGTGCGATCGCTGATTAACCCGTTAATACGGGTTTTTTTGGGTATTATTCCATACGTCGGATAAATGAGCGATCGCTTTCCGATACAAGTCCAAAACCCGCCTGGCCTCTTTGTCTGAAAATCGTTACACTTTCCCCTCTGCCAAGTTTTGTAATTCCTGCTGTAGAAAATTTCCCCACTCCGCTGCAAGGGGAATCTCAGTAAAGGGGATTTTCACCGAAGCGGCTGGTGCAAAGACAAATTCCAGCGAAGCGACACGACCTTTACTGGGCAGTGCTTCTAAATCAACTGGCTTGTCATCTACTAGCAGCCGAATCGCTTTAACATCCTTTAAGGAAAACGTTTGCACCTCCACTGGACCTTTGCGCGTCGGTTTTCCCCAGGTTAAAGTGCTGTCATTTTGAGCCAACACTGCATAGATATCGTACTTAGATCGCTCAAACTGCTGTGCCCAGACGCGATAAGCTTCAACTTTTTGATACTCATTCCAGCCTTGCCAAGCCAGCCAGATAAACGCTGCCAGTAGGGGCAGCCACAACAGACCTCTTTCCATTGTCGGATTTTCGCTCTTTAACTATTCTGATATCTTGCAGCCTAACAGACGATTGCATCTATCCTTGGTTAGCTCCCCTTCGGCTATCTGCTAAGTATAAATACTGGCTCTAGATTTGCCTAAAACCGTCGAAAGGTTTCTCCAGAAGCTTCCCGATGAGAGTAAATTGCCCAAAGGCTTGAATAAGGCTTTACCAATACTTACCAATACCAACAAAGTCCGCCAGCTCTTTGAGAGGCGCTTCGCGCTTCGGAAACTCAATTTAGCCTGCCTCACTGGCTTTGTTTCGATAAAAGCTCTCACAACTTCCGCCCCTTTGTCCTGAACGAGGCATTACGCATAAGTCCCAGCTTGTTGTCTTCCTGATGCTTCTCCCGTACAGATGCGCCCTTGGGTTCTCAGTTTGAGGGTGAAGTACTCGTGCCTTGTACAAGTCCCTTCAACCCAAATCTTTCTGCGCCAATGCTTTACCCATACATGATTTCAACAGAGGCGGGTAATGCATCGTTCAGCTGAAGAGGGGTAAAAGGGTTGGTGTAGCCGAAACTACCAGTATCGTTAGGTATTTTGGCGCTCATTACGCTGCACCCAGTTTCTAGCTGCGATCGAGATCACAAAGCTGGAAACAGCCAGTCACATTTGGTGAGCCAATCCCATCACTCAAACTTGGGGATTTCAAGCAAATATTTGCAGCAATAATGTCACATTTCACTATAGGTTTTTATCACTAGAGAATCTTAATAAAACCTTCATAATTAAAAACATCGAATTCAACAAACTAAGATGCAATCTCACATTTATCTACCTCAAGTCATTATCGAACAAGTGATTTTTCAAATATTTACTATTAGTCGAATTTTTCGTATGGCTCAACCAAAGTTGATGTTAACGTTATCCTCTAAATATTTAATTAATATAAGATTTTAATTGAAAATTATTTGATGTTATTCAGTTTACAGCACTGAATAATAGATCTGATTTAAAAAAATAATTTCATCATAACTATTTCAAAACGATAAAAATTTTATGAGTTATCTACTAATAAAAGCTACAGGAATATTCATCTTTATATTTGGGTTACAACTGCTCAATATTCAATTGAACTTTAGCGTCAGAACTCCCAATAATAATACACAAAATCAAACCTACGAACCCCCAAATCTAGGATTCTCGGACGATAATAGTCAAGGCGCAGGAACCCGCTAACGACAAGAGAATGCCTCCCTCACCTCAAACTGAGTATTAAATAGACGCTCATCGGCTGAAAACCCACAAGTCCTTCAGTAAGAGTAAAAATAGGGTTCTTTCGCTTCAAGAGAACTTTTGTCACAAGCAGCCTGATTCGTATCGCTTATTACTGCAAACGAGCGGTATTACTCCAACAAACAAAAATTAATAACTAAAAACTAAATACACCACGGGGCAGATGCATGAGTTATCGTGGGGAGAAACTGGCGCTCACAAGACGGGTGAATATGAGAAAGCTTTTGATAGCGTGCTTGTTTTTATTGGGGGTAGGTTTTGCCCTGTTTAACTTCAAAGGACTGGCAGCACAAGGTGAGTTTGACTCGATTGTGCTAGATTTCCGCGAAGACGTACCAGCAGAAGTGGTGCAAGAACAGGTGCGATCGCTTGGCGCTCAGTATAACAGCGAATTTTCCGAGTCAGATCAGTTGTATATCATTAAAGGCGATCGCAACCTGCTGAAAACTCTAAAAAAATCGCCTTTAGCCAAAAAAACCGAATATATTGAACCGAATTATGTCTACAAAGCTCTGGAAGTCCCCAACGACCCAGAGTACAGCAAACAGTGGAACCTACGGAGTATCAACGTAGAATCTGCTTGGGACGAAACCAAAGGCGCAGGGATGACAGTTGCCGTCATTGACACCGGCATCAGTCGCGTTCCTGACCTGAAAGATACCAAGTTTGTCCAAGGCTACGACTTTGTTAACAACCGAGACCAAGCAGACGACGACAACGGGCACGGCACCCACGTTGGCGGTACTGTTGCCCAAGCCACCAATAATGGCTATGGCGTCGCGGGTATTGCTTACGAAGCCAGCCTTATGCCTTTGAAAGTGTTGAGTGCAGAAGGCGGCGGCACCGTTGCCGATATTGCTGAAGCCATCAAATTTGCTGCCGATAACGGTGCTGATGTCATTAACATGAGCTTGGGCGGTGGTGGCGAAAGTCAGGTAATGCAAGAAGCGATTGATTATGCCTACAACAAAGGCGTCGTCATCGTAGCCGCAGCAGGAAACTCTAATGAGAATTCTGCCTCCTACCCAGCTCGATATCCCCACGTTATCGGTGTTTCAGCAATTGATTCTGCCGGTGAAAAAGCCTTTTACTCCAGCTATGGTGCTGGTGTGGATATCTCAGCCCCTGGTGGTGCAATCACCGAAGAAAATCCATCGGGTGGGATTCTGCAAGAGACCATTAGTTATGACGAAAACGGGAAGCTCATCCCCACTTTTGCTGCCTTCCAAGGCACCAGTATGGCGTCTCCCCACGTTGCCGGTGTCGCCGCTTTAGTGAAAGCCTCTGGCGTAACCGAACCGGAGGAAGTATTGGGTGTCCTCAAAAAGTCGGCACGGGTAATTTCAGATGACGCTCTCAACTACTTTGGGGCTGGTCATCTCGATGCTTCTGCGGCTGTAAAACTGGCGGTACGCGGGCAAATTACCTTCCGCGACTTCTTCCGCTGGTTGCGCGATAATGGCTATCTCAATCCTCGCTTCTGGATTGATGGCGGTGCGGTGGCACTGTTACCTAAGATTGCGATGGTATTAGGTTCTTATGTCCTTGCCTGGTTCTTGCGGAATTATTTCCCCTTTGGCTGGAGTTGGTCGCTAACCAGCGGTTTAGTTGCCGGGAGTTCTGGATTATTCTTCCTGCGCGGCTTCTATATTTTCGATCTTCCTCAGTGGCCTTTCCGGATGATGGGCAGTTCGATTCCCGAACTGGGCAATACGATTCAAGGCAGTGGTTTATTGAATCCCATCTTCGCCAGCGTGTTGATTCCTTTTGCATTAATCGCCTTGCTACTGGGACACCGCAGTTGGAAGTGGTTTGCGATCGGCTCGACCTTGGGCGTGGCATCCTGTTTATTAGTGAGTGCCGTAGCAGATCCGGCGATGTTGTGGTTAGGTCATGGCGCGATCGCTAGGCTATTCCTAATTACTAATGCCCTCCTGTGTATCGGACTCGCCTATTTATCCAGTAAAGGAGAAGGGCAAACAGCATGAGCATCAGCGTAGAAGGCACTATCGAACGCAAGGGACTTGGTCCAGGCACCTGGGCGCTAGTCACACAAGAGGGTGAAACCTACGAACTCCACAAAGCTCCAGAAGATTTACGCAAATCGGGACTCAAAGTGAAAGTCAAAGGTGAGGTGCGAAAGGACGTGATGACCTTCGCGATGATTGGCCCAGTTCTAGAAGTTAAATCTTTTGAGGAAGTCAGTTCGGATTAGCCATGAGCGCTTAGCGGTTGGTCATTCGTTAACAGCGAATGAGCGATCGCTAATCTGCCTTCTGCTTCTCGTTATTTCTAGCACAGTGGCTCTCCCATCGCGGGGTTGAGGGATGGAAATGCCAAGCAACTTGTGTCAGTTCCCCCCTAACCCGCCTTTGAAGCCGGGAGAAATCCAGAAAGTCTTACAGCGCCTAACGAACCGAAAAAAAAATCCCCGGCTCAAACCGGTGAGCCAGGGGATGTCAATCAGGGTGCATCTACCAATCTACTCTTCTAAAGGATTCCTCAACTATCCGGATTAAGTTGGGGTAAATTTAACGATTAAATTAGAATAAATAGAAATTTTCTCTCCCTTTCCCGGAATCCATCAACGGCATCAGCGTTCAAGAAAACGAAACTGCCCTTCATGGAAACTTTAAGTAACTTGAATCTATCTAGGAAGAAAGGGAAACAGTTCCTCCTCCAGGTAAGAAAAGCAGCTAGAAGGTTCTAACTGAAGCAGGAGTGCATAGTAGCAGTGGCTCAGGAATTTCATATCTCTGTAAATCCCTTAGGGGAAAGTAAATATTGGGTGCGGACAGAATGGGTTGCCGCACCGGGTGCCGTCCCATTTGCCGAAGAGCAGGTAACGTGGCAAGTGGAGGATTGGTTAGCTCAGGCGAGGCACCTGATGAATGACCCTTTGCTGATGGCTTTGTCTCCTAGCGATATTTCTCGATCGGGTTCCCCGAACCGAGAAGCCACCCAATCTTCCCTTAACTTGGTGGCGCTGGGGCAGCAGATGTACGATGCTTTGTTCCAAGGAACGCTGCGAGATAGTTGGATGATCGCGCAAGCGATCGCTCAAGATCGGCAAGAAGTATTGCGGCTGCGCTTGGGATTAAAAGATAGTCGCTTACTGAGCTTACCTTGGGAAGTATTGCACGATGGCGATCGCCCGTTGGCAACTGGAACCGATGTTGCCTTCTCCCGCTACCAGATGAGTACAAGGTTGAGAAGTCCCACCGTTTCGTTAGGTTCTGGGTCAAATCAACCGGCGGTGCGAATCTTGATGGCGATCGCTGCCCCCAACGACCAGGAAAGTTTGGCGCTCAAACAAGAAGTCAGCCACCTGCAAGCAGAACTGAGTCACCGTTCCCGGAATGGCTTACCCGAAATTCAACTCACTGTTCTGGAGCAACCCGGTACGGAGCAGCTGACGCACGAGCTGGAACAAGGTCAATATCAAGTTTTCCACTACGCAGGTCATAGCGACCAAGGAGCCTACGGCGGCAATCTCTACCTCGTAAGCCGCCAAACCGGGCTGACGGAGATGTTAAGCGGAGATGACTTAGCGGGGTTGCTCGTCAATAACGGCATCCAGCTCGCAGTGTTTAACTCCTGTCGGGGCGCTCATACCGCCGCTTCAGCTCCCAGCGACGGTGCCGCAGAGGGAAATTTGGCAGAAGCGCTGGTCAAACGCGGCATCAAGAGCGTGCTGGCGATGGCAGAACGCATTCCGGATCAAGTCGCTTTGACCTTGGCACGGCGGTTTTACGGCAATCTGAATCAAGGTTATCCGATTGACCTCAGCCTGAGCCGAGCGCGGCAAAGTTTAATTTCTACTTACGGTTCTCGCCAGCTTTACTGGGCTTTACCGATCCTCTATCTTCACCCGGAATTTGACGGTTACTTGACACCAGGTCATCATGCCATCAATGCCAAAGCAGAGCGACTTCAGTTGCCTGACGCTTCTGGGGCAGACATTGCTTGGGGAGGAATGCTGAATCCTCTCTCTAGGGAGGAAGAAGCGGTATTCACGGCACCGCCGACTGGATCTCGATCCGGTTTCTTAACCACCGACGAGGCTTTAGACTCCTTAGAGGATGACTTCTACGGGGATGACGATCCCGACTGGACCGATCCGGTTGATGATTTAGAGTATGACGATATTGGCTACGAAGACGACTCGGCTTTGGTTGCGGATCTGTTTCGCCAGCTAAAGCCTGAAGTAGCAGCAGAGACACAGAGGGAAACAGAGGGAGATCAGACAAGGGACAGACATGTAGAAAGAGAAAATCAGACAACGATCGCCGCTCACCCGCTCAGCGAGTCGAAAACACCCCCCCAACCTGTCGCCGCAGCGATCGCTGCTGAGTCAGCACCGAAAAACGCGGGATCGGGAGAATCGTTACTGGGATATGCCGCGGGGAACCCCCGGCTGCGATTTTGGCAGCGTGGTGAAGGGAAGAAGGGACAGCGACGAGCCAAGCGCGCCCCACTGCTTTTGCTGGCGTTAGGCTCGACGATGGCGATCGCGCTTTTGGGTTTCTGGTTGTTGCAACGTCGTCCGCAACCTTCAGACTTGTTGTTCTCTCAGGAGAATACCTCAACCTCACTTCCGGCGCTCCCTAGCCCCAATCTCAAAAATGTCAATCTCCAGAAAGCCAATACCCCGACTGTCACGGCGATCGCCATTGAACAATTCAGTCAAAATAACTTATCCGCCGCCGGGGTAGCTGTAGAAGAACTGCTGAACCGAGGAGCGTTACAGCAAGCCCAAGGGGCGCTTGACAATGTTAACAAACAGAAAATCGACGACCCAGCCATCAGCTTCCTAAGAGGGCGTCTGGCGTGGCAGTCTGTTCAAACTGGCAGTAAGGATTACAGTTTGGATGATGCCCGTCGATTTTGGGAGCAAGCGGTCAAAAAGCAACCTAAGTCCGCTAAATATTTGAATGCCCTAGGGTTTGCCTACTACTTAGAAGGGAATCTCGATCGTGCTAATCAAATTTGGTTTGATGCTTTTTACTTGATAGAAGAAAAGCAAGCTACTGTTGCTGGCTCGGTTGCCCAACAAGAAGCTTTGACAACTTATGCAGGATTAGCAATTGGGCTGACCAAATTAGCTGCATCTCAACCTGCTGATAAACAAGCAAAACTTTTGGATGAAGCCCGGAAGCTCCGACAAAAGGCGATCTCAGAAGACCCGGTTAACTTCCAACCGGAAGCCCTGAGTAAAAACTGGCTCTGGACAGAAAAAGCAATTAAAGACTGGCGATCGCTACTTTCGACAAGTCAAAAGTAATTCCCGAAAAAACATTTACTTGCACGTTGAATTTTAGTTATTAGTAAAAAAAATTGAGTTTTGAATTAAGGATTTTTTTCTAACTCAAAACTCAAAACTTTTATACTAATTACTTTTTGAGCAACGCAGAAAGAGACTGTCGCTTTCGCAGATCCATAATTTCTGCCAGACTATCCTCGCCCCAATCCAGAGGATGATTTTCTTCTGGAGGCACCACCGTTACCTCAGTCATCCCATAATTTGTCATCATTAGGGGCACTTCTTGAGGTTTAGAGAAGCCTTCTGCCGGTTGTGGCGGCATGGGACGACGCTTTTGCTTTTGAGTCGGGCGGCGTTGTTTTTTGCGGACGCTTGCAGTCGGCTTTGACCTTTTGAGAGATTTACGCTGCGGTGAACGACTCAGGTTTAGCGCTATCAAAAGCGTTCCAGTGACAAAGCCCAAGGCGATCGCGCCATACAACCACCGTGGCACTTGCTGTTGCTTTGGAGCTTCCGGAACTTCCGGAACCGCTGTAAAACCTGGCAACGGGGTTCCAGATGGCTGACTGGTTGTGAAGCTTGGCAGTAGTGATGTTTCTGGTTCTGGAACCGTCGTTCCGGCAGGCATCGGTTCAACAGATTTAGATTCCTCCTGCTCGATGGGGCCTGTACTAAATAGACCTAGCGCTGCTACTGCTGCGATGGTAATCATGGACGCCCACAAACCGCCCCAAAAGGCGAGTGGGTACTTTTGAACCATCTGGTACAGGAAAACAAGGCTAAAGCGCTGTATAGGAGGCTTATCGGGCTGATTGAGCATTGAACGCCCTCAACTAGCACGGCTGATTGATATTGGGTAATTTATATCAAAGTTTTATCAAATTTTGAAAAACTCGGTATAACTCACTAGAGGCAGATTTTAGCAAAAATTGCCTGCGATCTTCCAAAAAAGAAAATATAGTAACCCGGACAAAGAGATGATTGTAGCAGCCAAGAACCAGAGATTTTGAAGATTTCAGAGTTCTCAAAGCAGAGAATTACTTATCTCCACGCCCCAAATACAAATTTTGGTAACAATGGGATTAAGCAGACATCCAACCGCAGGTACTGATTCAAGACAAGACACCTGCCTATGATAAATGAATGCGATAGACTAGCTACTCGACAGGGCACAGGGAGGATAGATAAAAAAATGGGCGAGCAGTTTACGCCTGCAATTGAAGAAGAGCCATCAGAAGAAGAAATTGTGGCACAAAGTTCATCGAATCGCCGTGGCACCTCCGGTGCCCTTGCCCGGAGAAATGCAGGACGGGAAAAACATGATATGGCTTTAACTCGGCTAAGCCGTGAAAGCTTGCCCCAATCCTGGTCAATAGAAAACAGTGAGAACCTGTATCGGATTGAAGGTTGGGGTCAACCGTACTTTTCGATTAATGCAGCCGGTCACGTTACAGTTTCTCCCAAGGGAGAGCGCGGTGGGTCTTTAGATTTATTTGAACTGGTCAACGCCCTGAAGCAGCGCAATCTGGGGCTACCACTGCTGATTCGCTTTTCAGATATTTTAGAAGACCGGATTGAGCGATTAAATGCTTGTTTTGCGAAAGCGATCGCGCGTTACAACTATTCCGGTACTTACAAAGGCGTCTTTCCGGTCAAGTGCAACCAGCAGCGGCACTTGGTTGAGGATTTGGTGCGGTTTGGTAAACCCCATCAGTTTGGCTTGGAAGCTGGCTCGAAGCCAGAGATGATGATTGCTTTGGCAATGTTGGATACGCCTGGGGCATTACTCATCTGCAATGGCTATAAAGACCGAGAATACATCGAAACGGCGATGTTAGCGTCTCGACTGGGGCAAACGCCGCTGATCGTTTTAGAGCAGGTTGAAGAAGTACAGCTGTGTATTGAAGCCAGCCGTCAGTTGGGCATTAAGCCAATTTTGGGCATCCGGGCAAAGCTGAGTACCCAAGGCGTGGGACGCTGGGGAGGATCTACGGGTGATCGCGCTAAATTTGGTTTGACCATTCCCGAAATCATTCACGCGGTCAACGAATTACGAGACGCTGACTTGCTGGATTCGCTGCAATTGTTGCACTTCCACATTGGCTCTCAGATTTCTGCGATCAACGTCATCAAAGATGCCATCCAAGAAGCTAGCCGGATTTACGTCGAGTTAGCCAAGCTGGGGGCTGACATGAAATATCTCGATGTCGGCGGCGGTTTGGGCGTGGATTACGACGGCTCTCAAACCAATTTCTACGCTTCCAAAAATTACAATATGCAGAACTATGCCAACGATATCGTGGCAGAGTTGAAAGAAGCTTGTGCCGAACACCAGTTACCCGTTCCCACGCTGATTAGCGAGAGTGGGAGAGCGATCGCTTCCCATCAGTCGGTGCTGATTTTTGATGTTCTCGGCACCAGCGATGTCCCATCCGGGGCACCCGAACCCCCAAAAGAGGGTGAATCTCCGATTATTAATTACCTCTGGGAAACCTACCAATCTATAAACGAAGAGAATTTCCAAGAGCTATACCACGACGCCGCTCAATTCAAAGAAGAAGCCATCAGCCGATTTAATTTGGGGATTTTGCGCCTCACCGAACGAGCCAGAGCCGAGCGTCTTTACTGGGCTTGTTGTGAAAAAATTCTAGCGATTACCAGGAAGCAGGAATACGTTCCCGACGAACTGGAAGACCTAGAAAAAATTATGGCTTCCATCTACTATATCAACCTGTCTGTCTTCCAATCAGCGCCGGATTGTTGGGCAATTGACCAGCTGTTTCCCATCATGCCGATTCATCGGCTGGATGAGGAACCAACACGGCGGGGAATTTTGGCAGACCTCACCTGCGACAGCGATGGCAAAATCGATCGGTTTATCGACCTCAGAGATGTCAAGTCGGTTTTAGAACTGCATACGCTGAAGCCTGACGAACCCTACTACCTGGGGATGTTCTTGAATGGAGCTTACCAGGAAATTATGGGCAATCTGCACAACTTGTTTGGCGATACCAACACGATTCACATTCATTTGACGCCCAAGGCTTACAGGATTGAACATGTCGTCAAAGGTGACACCATGAAGGAAGTCTTGGGTTACGTACAGTACGATTCTGAGGATCTGATTGAGCAGATTCGTCGGCTATGCGAACAAGCGCTTATGGATAAGCGCATCACCATTCAGGAATCCCAGCGATTGCTGCAAAACTACGAGCAGAGTCTCAGTCGGTACACTTATCTGTCGTCCTGATGGGTAATGGGAAATGGGTAGAGAATCCACTTGTGACCCACTACCTATTTCCCAATGATCGCTGACCGATGATTTAAATCGCTTCCATCCCCAGCAGATCGGCGATCGCTTGCCGTTCTGCTGGCGGATTAGAGGGCAGAACTTGACGAGCATCGTTAATCAGCCAATCGAGGGCGGCGGCTTGGACATCAATCGTGGCACCTGTCTTATCCACGCAGTAACGTCCGAACACCAGCTTATCGACTAAGCGCACTCCTGGGCCTAGGCGGGAGTATTCAAAAATCACGCTATTTTCCACCTTGGCACCGCTGCACACCCAGCAATTGGGTCCGATGTAGGTGGGACCGACAATCTTGGCTCCATCTTCAATGCGTGTCATGGCACCAATGTAGACTGGGCCTGTGATGTCAACCTTGTCCCAGTTCACCGCTACATTTAATCCGGTATAAATACCGGGAGCCACTTTCTGTCCGGGAATTGCCACATTTTTGACTTCTCCCAGTAACACGCTGCGAATTGCCTGCCAGTAGTCTGGCACTTTGCCAATATCCACCCACTGGAAGTCCATCGGGATTCCGTAGAAAGGCGCACCCATTTCTACCAGTTTGGGGAATAACTGACCCCCGATATCGTACTCCTCGCCAGAAGGGATGTAATTTAAGATTTCTGGCTCGAAAATATAAATCCCGGTATTGATATTGGTGCTGAGCGCTTCCTCCACTGATGGTTTTTCTTGGAAGGCTTTGATTCGTCCCTCTTCATCGGTGACGACGACTCCATAACTGGAAACCTCATTCTGTGGCACTGATTTCATCACAATCGTCGCGATCGAGCCTTTTTCTTTGTGCCACTTCACCGCTGCGGTCAGATCCAAATCGATCAACGCATCTCCGCACAGCACCACAAAGGTGTCATCAAAAAACGGAGAAAAATCTTGGATGCGACGCATCCCGCCAGCAGAACCGACCGCTTCGCCGATCAAGTCGCCATTTTCTTCAATCCGGCCTTCAAAGGAATAGCCAATTTGCACCCCAAAACGCTGACCATCCCGGAAATAGCTTTCAATCTCGTTAGCAAGGTGGCTGACATTGACCATGATCTGGTCAAACCCATGCTGCCTGAGTAGTTCCACCAAGAACTCCATCACTGGTTTTTGCAGAATGGGAATTAAAGGTTTGGGAATGGTGTAGGTAATCGGACGAACGCGGGTACCTTTACCAGCCGCCAGAATCATGGCTTTCATGAATATTTTTTCCTCAACCTAGGCCACTTTGTTTTCGTGCAATTTAGCTGTACCCCATCCCTTCACTGGAGGCAAGGGATGGCTGGTCAAATATTTTAGTCGATTGACCTTGTCGATATTCTAGATGTTTCTCACCCTAGCGTTTAATCAACATACCGGCAGGAACTGAATGCGCCCCTGTTACAGTACAGAATCATCGCTACAGCGTTCGGATTTTTAGGTCTTGGTAGAACTCCTCTTGGGCTAACTCTACCTTAGACTGAGCAGACAGGAGTAACAGCGCCCAAAAAACTCCCACTCGGTCATTGTGTTTCGGCGCAGTTTCCACCTCTTCAGGCAATTGATGCGCGTTTAACGGTGCTGACCGTTGTTTTACCCCTGCCCATAACTCTAACAGCTGGTCTAATTCCAGCCAATCCTGACCGGGGGACATTTGGGGCCAATGACTGCTCAAAAACCGATCTAGGTGAGCTGCGGTTTCGGTCAGATTTTCTTGGTGAGCGAGGGCAGCGATCGCGCGGGCGGTTTGGGAACGAGACTGGGAACGATAACTTGGGTCTTTAATCGCGTTTGGGCCAGCAGGTTTTTCTTCCAGTACCGTGGCTATTTGCTGTAGCTGTTCGATTAATTCGTGTAGGGTTACACGACGAGTTTGGGGAGGCATTGCTGTCCCTCGGCGTCGCAAATGGCGCTCCAACCGCGTTGGCAATTGTCTGGGATCGGCGGCGGTGTCGTCCAGCTCGTCCTCAGTGGGTTCGAGATTGTCTGGGAGCGATTGCGAAAACAGGGTATCCGCCTTGAGCAATACCAGCATGGACGCATACAGAAACGCCTGCCCGGATTGGGACAGCTCTACTTCAAAGGTGCCAGAGAGCTTCTCCCCAGCTTTCTCCAATTCCAATAAGCATCGATCGATCGCCTCAATCACCTGGACATCCCAAGGGTCGATTTCTCCCCGCTGAGCCAAATCGATTAAAAGGGCGATCGCTTCCTGGGCTGGGCCAATGGTCATCGGCATAAACTCAAGCTCAAATGAAGCTAAATTGATTAGGCAAGGGATTCCTGTTCTTTTGCTGCCGCGAGACTTGCTAGCTTCCCTCCAACTACCTCTGTGTTTTCAGTCTGGAGGGTCGCGTTTAAGGGCAGACTTTGTCTCTCTTCGATTTCTGCCTTGTAGTGTTCAATATTTTCCTCTAATTCTTGGATGCGCTCATCTTTGGCACGCATCTGACGCAATTGTTTTCCAGATTCTAGACTTCGCAGCAACCGCGCCCAGATACTAAAAATCCACGCTAAGACAGCTCCAAGACCCATCGCCAGAATCAGTTCAATACACAAGGGCGCTTGCACTTCGATACCTTGAACAATTTGAATGGCGGCAGGTTCGGGATTTTCTAAGCTGAATAAAACTAGCGCTAGTAACACCGCGAAGATCAGCAAAAAATTAATCTGTCGCATCAATGAACTCCTAAACAATGCAGATCCCTTGCCAATTTTACAAGGAAGAACGGGATGAATTCCCTATTTAAGGATGAGAAGGATTTGAGCCTCACCTATCCTACTCTACGTCTACGCCAAGTGCATACACTCGCCAGTTTTGATAAAATATTGAACCCAAAAGGGGTACCTGTTAATGTTGTCTGAATGCAAGAGCGATCGCGCTTATTTCGTATGATAAGTAGAAGCCGATTTCTCTTCAGAGAACAGAAATAAAAGTCTTGAAATGACACAGACAAACCAATATTGGGGATCGTGCAGAATCTTTTTTGAGTGTGCCAGCGCATCCTCGCTTGGTTTGTAGTAGGTATAGCTTTTAGGGCGGTATTTATTCTGATAATCCTTCAGCTGCCATTAGGGTTTCGGGAAACCGTCTCTGTCGTCACAACTGAGGGCTGACGCAAAAGGCGGAGGGTATCGATAGTGTCCTTAATCGTACCCGCGAGGGGCACCGACACGAGAACCCCAACCAGTCCAGCTATCTGACCTCCGATCAATAGAGCGATAAAGATCCAGATTGGATTAAGCCCGGTGAAATCGCCCATCAACTTAGGAGCAAGGAGATTATCTTTGATCTGCTGCATGAAAATCGATGCGATCGCGACCCAAACGGCTAACCAAAAATCTTGCAGCATCACCAAAAGCGTCACCATCCCAATCCCCAAGGTGGCACCGATAAAGGGAATGAGTTCGGCAACCCCAATTAACAAACCAAACAACAGGGCAAACGGCAGGTTCAGAGTCAAAAAGATTGGCGTCAGCGTTGCCATCATAAACAGTCCTAGGAGGACTTGCGTAATGAAAAAATTCTGAAAGTTTAGCCGCAGGGATTCGCTCAACGGCAGACCGATCTGAGACGGAAGGAGATTAAACAAACCCTTCCACAAGCGATCGCCATACAGCAACATATAAAACGCCAGCACCACCACAAACACGACATCGATTAATCCGGTCAACGTCCCTAGCGCCACGCCAAACGCCTGACTCGCTAGAGCTTGCGCTTGGTTTTCGATCCGAAAACTGACGCGACGGCTAAATCCTTTAAGATCCAAAGGCAAACGACGAGTTTTTGTCCAGGCGTCCAACTGATCTAAATTTTGATTGCTTGCCTCTAACCAATCTGGAATATTTTTGAACAGTTGAGTCGTTTGATCTACCAATATCGGGACAAGAGTCACGCCCAAAATGACAAGCACCGCTAAAGTCACCACCAAAACGATAATTACCGCCTGTGTCCGCTTGAAGCGAATCCGCTCTAACACCCGCACCGGGTAATTGAGTAAAAAAGCCAGAATTGCCGAAATGGTGAGGATGGTAATTAAATGCTCAAAATAGCGAAATATCTGGGACAAAACCCAGATATTTAAAGCCACAATCGGGCCGGTCAAACCGAGAATCAGCAGGCGTTGAAGATTGGCTGAACGGCGCATCGCACTCACAACCTGTAGCAGTGGCTCCCTGGGTACTCGTAGAACGACTGGCTAGACTTTACACTCTAACCCATAGCCAGTCTAAAGTCTAAGGTCTATGAATATAGCCGCAAGCGATAAATTTTTTTGTAGGATGTATGAAAACTGGGGTCAAGCAAGACTTTAAAATACTTAAATTAGGGATTGAAAAAATATAAAGATGGATACAAGCGTAGCCGATCTGCGTAAAAATTACACCCGATTTGGACTGAGCAAAGCGGATAGCGACCCCAATCCCTTTCAACAATTTAAAACCTGGTTTGACCAAGCACGGGCAGCTGAGCTTCTCGAACCCAATGCCATGACTGTTGCGACCGTTGGGGCTGATGGCAAGCCTAGCGCCAGAATGGTGTTGCTCAAGGACTTCGACGAACAAGGCTTTGTGTTCTACACGAACTACGAGAGTCAAAAAGCACAACAACTTCTCGTCAATCCGTGGGCCTCCTTAGTCTTCTGGTGGGCGGAACTGGAACGCCAAGTGCGGATTGAGGGGCAAGTGGAGAAGGTTTCAGATGCTGAATCAGAAGCTTATTTTCACAGCCGTCCGCTCTTAAGCCAATTGGGGGCTTGGGCTTCGCAGCAAAGCCAAGTCATTGAAAACCGCGAGGTACTTGAGCAACGCTTGCAGGAACTCAAAGAGCAATATGAAAATCGGGAAATTCCTCGACCGCCCCATTGGGGAGGCTTTCGAGTCATTCCTACAACAATTGAGTTTTGGCAGGGGCGTCCGAGTCGGCTGCACGATCGCTTGCACTATCGACGAGGTGACGATGGCAACTGGGTAATTGAGCGATTATCACCTTAAGAAAGAATACTTTCAGAAAGCCCATAAAAACAGGCAAACCCTATCTTTATAAGCAATGCTTATAAGCAATACGTAGGGCTAATTTTTGTGTATTTCTCCTTTCTTCCGAAGCTGACCGAGTTGGTAAATGGCTGTCGTGTCTATTCCTCTTGGATGAAGCCTTTACTCAAAATTCTATCCAGAGCTGTAGGGAATTATTCTTAACTTGCCTCATGATTGGGTGGAAACAAAAACACTAACTTGTGCTGTTGTCGGTCAGCGGTAAATACTCAATTTCTAAACTTGTTGTTGGAAATTTATTGAAGAAAAAAGTGTTTTTGGAATAGTGCAAGTTTTCCTCATGAGTGCGTCATAACAAGACATCCTGTAACGGAGGGAGAACAGGAAATTGATGAATACAATAGCCCCACAGCGTCAAAGATTTTTACGCCCAATGGCGCTGCTGCTTTCAGCGTTACTAATGGTTCCGTTTTTAAATGCTTGCGGTGAGTCGCAGACTAACACTCCACCGCCACCTGTTGACGATACGCGGGGTGGAACAGTGACAAATCCTCCCCCCACCAACCAACCCCAAGCCAAGAAAGGATTATCAACGGGTCAGAAAGTAGCAATCACTTTGGCGGGAGCGGCGGCACTTTACTATCTTTACAACAAGAATAAGAACAAGCAACAGCAGGGGGCACAGGGGAAATACTACCTTTCTAAGAACGGTCGCGTTTACTACCGGGATGCCCAGAATCGCCCTCACTGGGTAACGCCGCCACCGGGAGGAATTCAAGTTTCGGAGGAGGAAGCGCGACAGTACCGTGAATTCCAGGGCTATAACAACAGACCCACAGGGCGCGACCTGACGGGACTGGCTGAAGCTGATGCCCCGGTTCCGGTTCCAGCACAGTAAGCGCTGCTATCTCTGGGTTGCAGAGAGCTTAACTAGCTATAAGAAATGCCAACCACAACGGCAATAGAGATTCAATTTGTACCCTCTACATAGCCGTTTCAACATCAATTGAAAAAGGAGACAAATCATGGTAGATGGGTTTATCAGAAAAATGCAGGATGCTTTGCTTGGTAACGACCAAGACGCGAGCAACTACGACGATCGGGAAGTCCGCCCCGCCAGTGAAGATCCGTTTGGCGATCCCGGAGAATATGGGCAGTATGGCGATGTCCGTCCCGCTAGCGAAGACCCCTACGGCGATCCGGGAGCATATGGGCAGTATGGCGATGTTCGCCCTGCGAGTGAAGATCCCTTTGGCGATCCGGGAGCATATGGGCAGTATGGCGATGTTCGTCCCGCGAGTGAAGATCCCTACGGCGATCCGGCAGACTACCAAGGACAGTTTGGACAAGGGCAGTTTGGAGATGTCCGTCCTGCAAGCGAAGATCCCTACGGCGATCCAGCAGACTACCAAGGGCAGTTCGGAGATGTTCGCCCCGCTAGCGAAGATCCTTACGGCGATCCGGCAGACCAGGAAAGTAGCGGCTGGTAAGCTAAAGCTGTTAGCAACTAGAAGTTGTACACAATCGTAAAAAAGCAAGTAAAAAGGCAGTAACGGAATTCGTTACTGCCTTTTCACTAAATGTAGGGAGTTGAAAAAAAACAGACCTTACCGTGTTTAGATCAAGGGAGAATTGTCATAATTGGCTAATAGATCGGCGGGGTGATCGTAGATAGCGATCGCACCCTTAAGTTGATTATCGTCAAAGCCACCAGAACGCACCGCAATTACACCCACACCGGCTTTATTTGCAGATTCAATATCGTAGGGTGTATCGGCAATCATCACTACTTGATTGGGTTCCATTTGCATCTTCTTCAATGCTGCTTCCACGATGTCTGGTGCTGGTTTAGAAGCATTAGCGTCGCTAGAAGTTGTCGCTTCATCAAGTAGATCGTCAACTTGCGCGGCTTTCAGCAACGGGGAGAGTTCTTGACTTGATGCAGAGGTAGCGATAATCAGCTTTAATCCAGCCTCCTGCATTTTCAAGATCAGGTCTCTTGCGCCGTCTGTGGGAGACAGTGTTGGTGCAAAGCGGTTAACCATCAATTCTCTACGCTTCTGGGAAACGGCTTTTCCATCTCCGTCTTCGTCATTTAATTCCGGCACCATTGCTGGGATGACGTGATCGCCACCCATCCCAATCAGCGGTCGAACTTTATCGAAGGGTACGTCATAACCATACGTTGCAAATCCCTCAACCCAAGCTTGGGCATGGGCATCATTGCTCAGAACCAGGGTACCATCGATATCTAAAATTACGCCTTGCACTGTCATGGTTGTATTACCTTTGGATTTTGGTTGTATTTGTCCCCCTTTTTAAAGCGGGATTTTCTCTGCTTTGATTCCTGTTTCGATCCCTTCAACCCCCTGCATCGGGGCGAAGAAAAAACGCGATCGCTAATTTGAGGCTACCGCTGGCAGCACTTCCGGGTCATCATCCAACGAGAGGAGGAATTGAATGATATCGGTCTGATCTTGGGAAGTGAAACCTGCCTCGGTGTCTACCCAATAAGCGTGTCCGCTGCCGTCTACATTCGACTGTTGTAAGTCAGAATTTGCCCGGTTAACGGCTACCGTTGTTTCACGCAGGTTGCGATCCAGCAGCACTCGCAAACTTGCGCTGGGATCGGGCTGGATATTGTTAAGCAACGTACCTGCCATGCCTAGTTGATTGGGATCGGCGACTTTAAAGCCGTCTTTATCTCGCTTCAGTGCTTCGGAACTAGCTGCCACACCGCCATCATGGAGATAAGGTGCGGTTACGGCAAGTCCAATTAAGCTAGGTACCTTGTAACCACCGGCTGGGTTGCTGATGGCAAAGGCTAATTCTAGCGATCGCTGTGGAGTGATATCGGTCGGTACTGATAGCAGCGGCGGATCGGGCGGCAGGGGGACTGGGACGTTACTGGGATAGGTTTGGGGTGCTATCAAGATGCGGGCAAAGGGTGCTTGCGCCGGACCCCGTGAGGGCTGAGTTCCAATCTCATTCGCTGCAATTACTTCATGGTTGGTGAAGTAGCGTCCGCTATGACACTCAGCGCAACCAGCTTTTGAGAAGATGGCTGCACCCCGCTTCAGGGTGTCTGTGCTTGCAGTTTGAACGGGTGGCGGTGCCAAGCTATTCTGAAATGCGGATATTCCATTAAGTTGTTCGCCGACCGGGAATCCTGGTGAGTTTGCCATCAACCCATCCAAAATAAAAGGCGAACCTTTCGGGTATCCAGGCATCTTAATTACCTGGTTCATTCCCGGTTCCCCTGGTGTGGGATCGATTTTTTCAAAGAATTCTGATGGTTTTGCCCCTTCTGGCAACCGAAAAGCTTGATTGGCTGAATTTTGAAAAATAATTCCCAAATAAGTTTCTTTGTCAATATTTAGTAACGCTTGGCTGGAATCAGCCCCGGTTGTGGCGTCGGAATTGGTGCCGTGAACGTTGCTGTTGAGGGTAGTCAGTCCGTGAAACCAGCCAATGGCAGCGTTTCCACTCCAGCCGTAGGGCCAAGCTTTGTGGGTATAGGAGGAAGGATTTTGGGAGGGATTGTTGACCATGTTGCCGGTAGAATCAAAGTTCCCCGGAGGCCAACTGAGCAAATCGGCATCGATGGCATCTTCTACGGCTTGGACATCTGGGAGACGGGCGATTTCCCCATCAGCGTTGATGTAAGTGCGATCGCCTAAGGGAAGTTTAGTGGGATTCACACCCGTCTGGCGAAACATGGCGGCGGAGTTCGTAGCCATTGCCAAGACTAAGCCGGGATCGACATCGTTGTTCGGCGCACCTTCGATAACGCGCCCACTTCTGCTATCAATTGCTGCATGACACAAGGCGCAGGTGATGCCGACTCGAACCTTACCCTTCTCAATGCTGGTACGCATTCCCAAGGGCAGAATTGAACCAGCAGGCACGTCCATTCCCGTGTTCAGCAAGGTTCCGGCGGTAAAAGTTCTGCCGCCGATGGTGACATCTTTATCGATGGGAATCTGGAGGTTGGTGGTATGTTTCCCTCCCAGCCGCGCGATCGCTTTCGTCATCGTTACCAGGTTGATTGGCCCATTCAGCGCCCCGACAACATCGGTCTGAAATACCTGATCTTTAAAAGTTTCTGAGTAAAAAGCTTTGCGTCCCAGGTTAACTAAGTCCTCAGTAACCGCAACTGCCCCATTCTCCGGTGAAAGTTGCTTGTGCCCTTCCCCCGTTTGCAGCAGACTTTGGGCTTCGTCTTTGGCGATCGCGTATCCCAACACATCATAGGAGCCTATCTGTTGCGGTGCAGGCTTCGTAAGGGGTGTAAAGGTGTTGTAGAGGCTGGGTGTTGCGGGAATGGCTAGCTCAATTTGAAAAGCCAAAAAGCTGATAACGACGAGAACTATAGCTAGCAGGAAAAATGGGCGCGGTACCTTCGGCAACACCTTCATCGAACGCACGATGCCTCGCAAATCTATCAATTACCTCAGCTACTTTAAAGCGACAAACGCCGTCTCTCGTCTGTCTGGAGGCTGAACCGACTGAGTGTATATTTTTACACTCATGAAAGCAGAGGTTTTTTAACACAATTAGCACAATCGCGATCGCGTGTTGTTGATCCAGTACCTTCCCAGGATAATTTTGTTAGTAGTGGAAAGCCCCGCATCCCGACAGTTCGTGGGCTTTCCACACCTGCTGTCATCACAAGTTTTGACAGCAGGATGTTCACAAACAGACATGATTCTTAAAATTGTACTGCTCTAAGAATCTACGATTAAGATAAATTTCTGAAAGGTCTAACTAACCCAATAATCACCACTTTAGCGGCTTATTCGCTATCTAAAACTGTAGTCCTAGCATTGCTTCTGTCATCAGGTAGATACACTCTTTTAAGCAAATTGCCTAGATTGAGCAGTGATAGGGCAGTAGGAGAAGTAGCGTGACCCAAGATAAAGCTGGATTGGGAGAACAAACGCTTAACAAGCTAGCAGAAAGGGCGCTGGCAAGCCAACTGGGAATAGTAGAAGAATTAAAAGTTCAGATCAAGACGGATCTAAGCAAACTTGCTCGTGGGGAAGTTGATTTTATCGCTATTAATATCAATGGTCTAGTTATACAAAAGTTTTTGCCATCGGAAAAATTACAAATAGAAATTAATCGGATTAGTGTCAAGCCTCGTCTTGCCCTAATCGGCAAAATCAAATTAACCCAGCCTTCTGAAGGAACACTTCGCGTTGTTATCAGTGAAGAGAATCTTACCCATGCCTTCAATTCTGAATCTTTTCAGAAACATCTGCACCAAAGCAAAATTTTTATTGAGAATAAAAAATTATCAATTGATATCCAAAAAGTAAACTTTTCTCTACTATCAGACGGCAATATAGCTTTGAAGTCCGAGCTAATTCTGGATAAAACTGGGCAAGTTCAGCAACTTGCCTTCACAGCTAAACCTCGTATCGGAGCTAATGGGCAAGAAATTGTCCTCCAAGATGTGAATTATTTAGAGGGGAAGGAACTCCCACCACAACTAACAGATGTTTTGGTCGCACAAGTGAGCGAAGTTTTAAGCCTGCGTGACTTTGACAAAAAAGGGATGTCACGGCAATTTCAGCAGATTGATGTAGTGGCAGGTAAGTTAACTTTGCAAGCCGCCATTCATATTGAGCAGATTCCTTCCTCTTAAGCCGACATTACACAAGTTTGAGTAAATTTTTGTTTACAAATAATTTTAGTGTTTAAAGTTACAATTTAACTTAACAGGACTACCATTCTTTAGCTAGAAGTAGAAGTGAATTAGTAGCAGGTACTTTAGTTACTAACAGGCTAACAAGGGATTATTTCTCTGAATTTTTTAATACCCGAAGCCAATAGGTCTATTTTATCCGGTTCTGCGCTCCTGTTATTGATTTTGGTTTAGAAGCTCCCAGTCTTATGATTTTAATCTCTTAAGTAGTAGCATCATCAGTTAACCGACTGGTTGCTCTTGAGGCTTACTTATGTTGATTACTTTTTGTATTTTTCCCTGACTGGATAACGCTGACCTAAAACCAAAACCCTCAGTAGAGATACCAGGAAGTTGTCTTTGCTTACAAGGCTTAAAAGAAGTGCGTTCATACCGTGGGTTTCCTAAAAAAAAGCAGGATTGCTTGCTAATAAGTAAGATTACCTCCGCTTTATGAGGATAGGGTCTGAGCCTTATGCGTGGCGTGCTTGCAGGAGCTTTAAATAGACCGCTTCATTATTAAAACTCTATCTAAGCCGACCCATGACTCACTTTGGTGTAATTTGCCCGCCTTTTTCAGGTCATTTGAACCCCTTGGCAGCGTTGGGACGAGAATTGCAACAACGCGGTCATCGCGTCACTTTCCTGCAAATACCGGATCTAGAGGCATCTGTACGCTCAGAAGGGCTAAACTTTTATCCGATTGGGCAGGGGATTTATCGACCCGGATTTCTTGCGGAGTCCTTCGCGCAACTCGCTCAATTGAGCCGTCTAGAGTCACTCCGTTATTCAGTCACCTTGTGCCAGCAGGTGAGTGAAATGTTTTGCCAAGATGCCCCCGATGCCATTCAAGCGGCGGGGATTGAAGCACTGCTGGTGGATCAGCTTGAACCAGCGGGTGAAGTTGTAGCTGAATCCCTCAATATCCCTTTTATTACTGTGTGCTGCGCCCAAGCTATCCGCCGACAGGCAGATGTTCCCCCCTTTTTTATGGGCTGGAGCTACCAGAATACCTGGTGGGCGCGTCTTCGCAATCTAGCTGCTTATTACCTATTAGATCGCAATAGCGAGCCGATTCAGAAAGCTCTAAATGAGTATCGCGCAGCGTGGAAGTTGCCCCTGAAACAAGGCTTCAGTCTCTCCTGTTCTCGACTTGCCCACATCAGTCAACAGCCTGCTGCTTTTGATTTTCCCTGCGCCAACCTGCCAGAAAACTTCTATTACACTGGGCCATTCCGTAATGCGTCACCGCGAACAATTCCCTTTCCCTATGAACGGTTGACCGGACAGCCCCTAATTTACGCTTCGCTGGGGACTGTGCAGAGTACCAAACAGGAAATTTTCTCCTGCATTGCAGAAGCTTGCGTTGGACTGGATGTTCAACTGGTTCTCTCTTATGGAGGTGGGATGAATGTAGAAGCGGTTGAAAGGATGCCCGGTTCGCCGCTGGTTGTAGAGTATGCCCCTCAGATGGAATTGATTTCTAAAGCAAGGTTAACCATCACGCACGGGGGACTGAACACAGTACTCGATTCGCTCAGCCACGGGGTTCCTCTGGTTGCCATCCCCATCACCTATGAACAGCCAGGAACTGGAGCGCGAATCCAATGGACAGGTACGGGTGAGGTGGTTCCTTCAGACGGTCTGAGCATTTCTAAGTTGCGAGGCGCGATTCAACGAGTGCTTACGGAGGATTCTTACTCAAATAATGCATTTCGGCTCCAACAGGCTATCCGTCAATCAGGCGGCGTGAAGCGAGCTGCTGATGTTGTTGAGCAGGCTGTCGGGTTCAAGCATCCAGTGCCGCAATTAACGTCCAGTGTATCTAGGAGTGTTGCGTGAACTCTATCAAGTGAATTATCAAGTGAATTGTCCGCCGCGACTCTGCTTCGGTGATGGTTGGCTAATCCTCTAATGAAAAAACAGGATAGAACGCCAGCGTTCTATCCTGTTAGCAAAATAAAACTCTATACATCAACTGAAGTGATGATGAGAGTTTTTTGAGGTGATTTTATTTAGGTCGTAACTTCGGCAGCTTTTGCTGCCACGTCGAAAACGATGTTGTAGCTTTCGGTTGAACCCAAGCGTTGGAGGACTCGCTGATGGGCTTCTGCGTCACAGCGGCGGCGAAAACGAGCAACAACCGAGGATTGCAACTTGGGTACGCGACGCATTAGGCACCAAGGGTGAAGCTGGTTAAAGTAGGTCATAAAATTTTCCCGATGATACCTAGGGTTTTTTGATGAATGTGCTTTGAAGGATGGCGATAAGGGTGTGGCGATCGCTATCGTTCTTTTGCGAGTGCAGTCCCCATCTGTGAATGGGAGTGCGCTGAAATGCCAGCTAGTATTGGTGTTTTATCTGTAACCCAGACAGTCCAGATGGGCTATTTATGGAGGAAAGCAGGTGCGATCGCCCCTTTGGTTCAGTGCTGCTTTGATGGCAGCAATTCCCGGTGCTACTCGCAGTGCTTCTGTTGCTTTGGATTTGTTCATAGATATTTGATTGGGTAGATGGGTACAGGCGTGCGAGCCTTGTCGCTAGCACAAACAGCACTCATCCAGCTTTATTTCCGGCAGCTATGAGCTGGAAATATGACTTTGTTGGGGGATTACTGGAAGGTTAAAAATTGAACCCTCTTTATACATTGTAACATAAAATGATTCAAGTTACTAACTTGAAACGAATAGTCGCAAAGTAGGGCATGATAGCTTAGTTTTAGGCAGTAAAGACGATTACTAGCGGTTTTACCTGTAAGAAGGAAGAGAGAGTCGTTGAGACGAAGGTTTACGGATGAAGGGCTGCGGCAGATGGGCAACTTCTTACGAGCCTGTCGGGAAGCGAAAGGCTTGAGTGTCCACAAGTTGAGCGAACAGACGAAGGAGTATGAGGCTCGCTTCTATGAAGGGTTGGGAGAGCCATTGCCTAAGGTTCTTGGGGTGAGCATTGCAGCCATTTCGAGAATCGAGAATGGAAACCTGAATAAACCAGCACCTGATATTTTGTGGATACTCTTAGACGTTCTTAAACCCGAACACCCAACTGAGAATCGTACTCTGACGCTGGAAGATTTGCTGCTGATTGGTACGGAAGCTTGGAACCCAAACATCGGAGACTGAAGCGGTCAGTTGCTCTTCGATACTGGGCTAGTTTTAACCAGAAGGCGAAAGTTAACAAGAGTTTGGACGATTTGCCTAACTCGTTGATAACGTAGCGATCGCACTCAGAAGAAGATTAGGCGATCGCATTGCAGTGGTGAAGGGGAGAATGCGCGATCGCGCACCATTACCATTATAGGCACCCGATGAGATAGACTCAGAAAATCGTTAATCTTGTAAATATATACATGAGTACAGCATCAGTAAAACTTACTGAAGATGAACTAGATAAATCTTTGCAAATATTAAAAAAACATGGTTGTTCTGAGTTTTTCCCTCATCCATTTGAAATTGATGCAATTGAAAATAAATGGGATAAAGTAAAACCAGAATTACTGAGAGTTGACTTACTCTCCTATCATCCACATTCTGCAATCAAAATGATTGCCCCAAAACAGAAATATACTACACGTCCTATCCTTCTTTTAGATCCAATAGATTATTTATTAATTACAGGTTTTATATTAAAAATTGCACCCAAGCTCGAAAGTTGTCGTATTCCTAAGGATAGCGATATTGTTTTTTCATGTAGATTTGATCCTTCTGTTAAAGATGATTTATTTTTACCCCATCCAGAGTACACAGCTTATAAAAATGCTATTAAATTAAAATTAGATACTGCTCCATTTGTAGCTACGGCTGATATAGTTGATTTTTTCCCTAGAATCTATTTGCATAGACTAGAAAATGCAATAGATTCTATGTTAAAGAGTAGCCATGAAACAAAAGTATTAATGCGCTTTTTAGAAAGTTGGTCTGCGGGGACATCTTATGGCATTCCAACAGGACCAATCTTCAGTAGTCTACTAGCAGAAGCAGTATTGGATGAAGTAGATAGATTTCTATTGAGCAACCATATCGATTTTGTTAGATATGTAGATGATTATGTAATGTTTGGAGAAACTGAATCTGAATGTTTAAGAGGATTATTTTTATTAGGAAGTAGGTTGCAATAAACCCAAGGATTGAGTTTAAATTCTTTAAAAACAAAAGTCTATAAAAGCGAATTATATAAACAAAAAGCTAATTTGTCTAATGATCCTGAAACAGAAATTAGAAGAGAAGTTATACAGGAAGTTTTTAAGGGTAATCCATACACTATTATTCGTTATAATCATCTTACAGAAGAACAAAAAAAACTTATTGATTCGATAAATGTAGAAAAAATTATCAACGATGCTTTAAATGAAGATCCAGTAACAGATTTATCAGCTGTAAAATTTATTTTAAATGTGCTTTCTCTTCTCAATCGCCCAAAATTAATTGAGCCAATATTAGACAATCTTGAAAAGCTTTATTCGGTTTCCCACTCTGTAGCTAAATTTCTTAATGTTTTTGGAGAATTAAAATTGGAGCAGAAAATAGAAATTGGTGAAAGACTAATTCAGTTTATTGAAAAATCAAAGTATGTTCCGGACTTTCAGTCTATGTGGTTATTAGAGCCATTTACAGGTTCTGAGGAATGGAATAATTTAGATGGAATTCGTAGAATTGCGCGAGATTATAGAAATAGACTTGTTCGGCGGCAAGCTATATTAGCTTTAGGTAAAATAGGAGATAGAAGTTCCTTACTAGATGTAAAGACTCAAATTAATGACTGTCAAGATTGGGAACAGCGAGCTATTATCTATGCTTGTAGGTCATTGCCTAAAGATGAAAGTGAAGCTTTTTTTAAAAATATTCCAGTTCCAGGAGACTGGAAAGTTGAACATATATTGCTTAAGGCAGTTTTAGAATATAGTAAACAAAAATCTATGTAGATAAACAGAGACAACATAAAGATAAATTGGCTTTATTTATTTATCTGTTTAGACGGCTAGCATCCTCTGCAAAAATTCAAATCTGCCAAAATTAGCAGGATGCGATCGCATCCTTTTAGATGCAATAAAAAAGGGCGCGATCGCACCCACGAAGACAATTATTAAAAAACTTTAGAATCTTGAGCCGCAGATAGATTCCACAACCGCTACAGGCTCATTTCGATGTTGCTCTCGGCAAATTAAATTCTTAGCCAAACGTTGCTCAGCATAGGCTCGGTGAGTAAACCAGCCGATCGGCGTACCAGCGATCGCGCCGATCAGCAGACCCGTTAGCAGACTATAAACCAGATGCTTTCGAGTAATCCTATTCTCTTTCATTTAAAAGTTTCTCCTAATTGCTGAACCATTATTAAAGAAAGCAAAATTTAGGATAAATTTGCGTCCCTCTCCTTGCTTATATCCGAAGTCGCACTCGTGATGATATACCGTCTTTGCGTCTATCTCATACCACCGGAGAGGAAACTAAAAGCTAAGAGGATTCGCTACACTTACGCTCGTTTTTGGTATTTTGGGTATTTAAAAATTTTGTTGCTAGCGATGAAATTAGACATTTCCAGTCCGTCCGACAAGGGACGCAACGACCGCAATTAACTCAGTAGGGTCAATGGGTTTAGCGACATGGGATTGAAAACCTGCCGAAAGGGCTGCTTTTTGGTCGTCTGCTCTAACATAAGCCGTCAACGCTACAGATGGAATTTGTCCTTTTTCCGCCTCTAGCGCCCTCACCCGGCGAATTAGACTGTAGCCGTCCTCATTTGGCATCCCAATGTCGCTGATGAGTAAATCTGGCTTTGACTGTTGGATAGTTGCGATCGCTTCCTCGGCTGAGGCGGCAGGGATTGCTTCTGCTCCATACTGTTCTAGAATGCTCTTCAGCAACTCACGGGCATCAGCTTCATCATCAACAACAAGGATCTGCAAGCCATCAAGAGGGCTTTCCCAAACGGTGGGACGAGGACTTTCTTGAGGATTGGGTGCTGAAGATTGAGAACTGCATAAAGATTCCGCTTCCTCAGCCCTCTTTTTCGCGTCAGCACTGGTAATTAGCGGCAACTTCACGATAAATGTTGACCCTTGCCCCGCACCGAGACTTTCAGCACGAACGGTTCCTCCATGTAGTTCCACCAAGTGGCGGACAATTGCCAATCCCAGCCCTAACCCTGTATAAGACCTAGTGATAGAGTTATCAGCTTGGCGAAAGCGGTCGAAGACGTAAGGCAGAAACTCTGCGCTGATGCCCTCACCCGTATCCCTAACTGAAATCTCGGCGTGGGAGCGATCGCCTTGAAGGTAAACTTCAACTCGTCCGCCTTCGGGAGTGAACTTAATCGCGTTGGTGAGCAGATTCCAGATTATTTGCTGCAAGCGGTCTGGATCTCCTGAAATTAAACCCACAAAAGTATCCACCAACAGATGAACTTGAATGTTCTTCGCATCTGCTGCTGGACGAACCGTATTGATGGCTGACTCAATGACTGGAATCAGTTCCATTGAGCGAACTGTGAGACGGAGTTGACCTCGAATAATCCGCGAAACATCCAGCAGATCCTCAATCAAACGTGCTTGCGCCTTGGCATTTCGCTCAATCGTTTCGATAGCACGAGCGGTCGTTGCCGCGTCAAATTTTCGGGTGCGGAGAAGACTCGTCCACCCCAGCATCGCATTGAGGGGCGATCGCAGTTCGTGAGAAAGGGTCGCCAGGAACTCGTCTTTCATCCGGTTGGCTGATTCAGCCTGGGTACGTGCTTCTTGTGCGCGGGCAAGTAACCGAGTACGTTCCTCTTCAGCTTGCTTGCGGTCCGTGAAGTCGCGCATGATTTTAGCCAACCCTTGCACCTGTCCGCTCTCATCGCGTAAAGACGTGACAATGCCACTGCCCCAGAAACGGCTGCCATCCTTACGGACGTGCCAGCGTTCGTTCTCAGCCCGACCTTCCGTCAATGCCTTTCCTAGTTCTTTCTTGTCCTCGCCGCGATCGCGATCTTCAGGTGTAAAAATTATGGAGCCAGATTTGCCCAAAATCTCTGCTTCCTGATAGCCTAAAATGCTTTCTGCCCCTGCTCCCCACTTGATAACACGTCCGTCGGGATCGAGGAAAAAAATTGCATAGTCTTTCATGTTTTCCAGCAACATCAGGAAGCGCTCTTCGTTTAACCGCAAAGCCTTCTCTGAGTGCTGATATTGATTTTCTCGTTTCTCTAACTCCGCAACTCGTTGGCGGAGTGCTACTAATTCAGCGATGAGTTCACTTTTAGTTTTATCTTCCTCTTTCATGGGGGGAGCATTACCATCGAGTCTCACTCTAGAGAAGGAGCTGGGATCGAGTTGTGGTCGATTTTTCAGAACTCTTTTCACAGTTGCAGCTCATAAGGTTTTTCTTCACCTATCTTTAGGCTGAAATTTAAATTATTTAAGTAGTTGAATTAATTTTTAGGGATAGAGAGTCCCCTTCGAGGCAAAAAAAGCTGAGATTTGGTAATTTTTAATCCAGCCGAAAATGCCAAAACATCTAATCTAGAGATTCAGCTACATTTTTTTAATTAAACTAACGCGATGTGCAACTTTTCCGAATAAAAATCCCACGGAATTATTTTAGGAAGTCTAGCTTTCATCCCACGCTTGTACTTGTATCAAGTGCTTATGAGACAGCCTAGCAGCCGTAGGTTGGCTCTGTGTGAGAGAAAAAACAAAGCAAACGTTTGCTGCATTTGGGTTACACGCACCTCAACCCAACCCATAGGGAATTTGTTAGTCAGCCGTTTCGTTTCACCTCTCTCCTCCAAAAGAGGGATTCTTTTTTGGGCTTGCATACCTGCAAGTCTAGACATAGCAGCTTGTCCTTAGTAACTTACAGCCTGCTCCTAATTATGAAGATTGTGTCAAGAATACTCCTGACTATTTTAAAGATTGTATAAACTTAATATTAAAAAATCTTCATCAGTGAAAATTCCTTGTATATTTACTTAGAAAACAAGTAGGGTGCATTGAAGAGGTTCAGTAACAATACGTTTATCGGAACAGCGATACCGTAAAATTTTAACCTCTAATAGAAGAAAAGTTACATGGGATACCAGGGAAAATGCTGAAACTTGTTACTTTTGCGAATAATTTATCTGTGTAACTTAATCATGGCGGCTAAAACACCAAAGGTTTGGTCATTCACCGAGAGGGCAACATTAGAATTTTGGGTAGAAGATCCACGACGGGGTGAACGACTCGAAGACATTCATCTGGATTCTGAGCAATGGTTCCAATGGCTAAATTTGCCAAGTTCTAAGTCATTTAAATTTGAGCCAGTCGATCAACGTACATCTGATTTCATCGCTAGCAAAGAAACTAAAACCGATGGAGATTTTTGGTACGCCTACAAGAAAGTAAATGGCGAACTCTATCACTGTTACATCGGGCTTAGCAAAGATTTAACGTTGGTGCGACTCAGAGAAATTGGGTTGCAATTGCTACAAACTGCGAAAAATGATAGTCCTTCCAGCCAGCAAAGTTATATACAAGAAGTCCATTTAAATTTGCCTGGTGAATCTCAGGAAGTACACCATCTGAAACAGGAAATTCAGCGGTTACAGGACGAACTAACAAACTCTCGCCTAGAGCTTGAGAAGAATCAAAGTATTGGCACTCAACAAAGTGCTGCCAAAGAGGTTCATTTAACAGAATTGGAGCAGTTGAGACAGGAAAATCAGCGGTTACAAGATGAACTGGCAAATTCTCGGCTAGAGCTTGAGAAGAATCAAAGTATTTGCACTCAACAAAGCGCTCCCAAAGAAGTTCATTTGAAAATCTTGGTTGAATCCAAGGAATTAGAGCAGCTAAAACAGGAAAATCAACGGCTACAGGATGAACTGGCGAACTCTCGCCAAACTTACCTAATAGCTTGTCAAGAACATAAGGAAGCAATTCAACAGCTACGCCATCAAAATCAACGGCTACAAACCGAGTGCGACCAGATGAATGAAGAGATCGAACAGCTCTATGCTAAATATGGCGACCTGAAACTGGAAAAGATAATCCGGCACCAGGACAGCGAAAGAGTGAAAACCCGGACGACTTTGCCAGAGCAGAAGGTGAGCCTGTCAAACACTGCGTACAGCTTTTAAATATGGTGGGGTAGAGAGCGATCGCTTGAGCGAAAAAAAGTAGGAAGCGATCGCTCTCCATCAAGTAGGGTGGCGTAGAGAGCGATCGCGTTACACACCTGCAAAAATACAGGTGTGTTGATACCTTGCTGCAATAGCATCGATTAGGTTTTGGTTGAGAATTAGCCGACACGCAGGCGAACTAATTCTCAGCAGTTATTTATTAGGTGTGTCGTGCCTTTTCAAAACCTGGGGTACCGTGCAACTTTGGTTCAGCAGGCGGAGGTGTCGGTTCTGGCCCTAACGGTTGCGGATTCTCTACATACTCAAACTCGCCTTTGCCGTCCATTGATTTGCCTTTCGCCCAACGTCCTTCAGCACTTTCGGTACCGTCAGAGTGATTCCAGAACTGATAGGCATACTCCCGCTTCTCCAATTCCAGCGGGAAGGAACTCGGAACCGGAGTGTTGTCCAGTCCGGAGTCTACGATATCCTCAATCGCTGCCAACCACTGGTTTTGGTGCATGGTGTCGCGGGCGATCATGAAACTCAAGGTATCTTTCACTCCTGGGTCGTCTGACATTTCATACATTCGCACCGCCTGCAAGCGACCTTGCGACTCGGCGTGGAGATTAGAGCGGAAATCTGCTAACAAATTACCGCTGGCGACGATAAAGCGACCGTTCCAAGGGTAGCCAACGCTGTCAGAGGGCGTCGCACCCAACCCGGAGACAATGGCGTGCTGCGGGTTCATCGCTGCTGCCATAATCTCATTCCGCACGTTAGAACCGCCCATAACCGCGCCGACTAGCCGATCTGCGGCACCTTCCTCTTGGACTTTTAGAGGCGCTTTGTCCAGCAGATGGGCGATCATCGTGGCAAGCATCTCAACGTGACCGATTTCTTCGGTACCAATGTCCAGTAGCATATCGCGGTACTTAGCAGGCCCTCGACAGTTCCATCCCTGAAATAGGTACTGCATCATCACAGTCATCTCGCCAAAGGTACCGCCGATGAGTTCCTGAATCTTCATGGCGTAGACCGGATCGGGGTTTTGTGGCGGAGTGAAATACTGAAGTTGCTTTTTATGGTAAAACATTCAAAAACTCCGAATTTTTTTTACTATCAGAACAACAGAAAAATGGTGCAAATTGATATTTAGCAATTTGCTAAATATCGAAATTTCAATTGCAAAACTTATGCTCTCTACTCCTATAGGAAACTATTTAAATCAAGGTCTTGCCTCTTCCTGGAGAAGGACAGTTTTAAGTTTATTTCGGTAAATTTATTCTTGATTTATGTGCCTATTTAATGACGAATTACCAATTATTTTGTATCAAGTTCATTCTTAAAAGTTTGTGTTAATAAAAAAACCGTCTTCATCAAAAAGACGGTTTTTTTATTAGCAGTATTTAAGTATTTTTGCTTAATTCATGTCGGATTAAGCTTCGTCGCGCCCGTGAACTTGGGCCGGTGGAGAAGTTGCCTCAACTGCCGTGAAAGGCTCCAGAATTTTATAGGTGTGGGATGCACCTTTTGGTACAGTCCAAGAATTACCGGGTTCTAACAAAATACTTTGACCTTCCAGGTGCAATTCAGCGCGACCGTTGATGACATAACCAACCGTCTCATATTCTCGCGCAGTTGGTTCCTTTGGTTCGTTGGGTTGCTCGTTTTCCCAAAGGCGCATCGAGATGGTTTTGCCTGATGCGAGATACTTTTGACCCATTTCCCCTTTGGGGGAATTGGTAGAATCTACTTTCATCACAGTTGTATCTGTCATATTTGCTGCTTCCTTGTTCAGATATGTTGTTTAAATGCTCTTAGCGGAGCAAGATCGGATTCCCATCAATGCGGACTCGGAATAGACTGTAGGGCTTTTCTCTTAAATCTCTGCCGCCATGAAAATTTGGTTGGCGATGCAGTTGATTGGCAGTGAAATAGAGATAGCCGTCTGATGCTACAGAAAGCGTATCGGGCCACAAAACGCGAGGATCGTGAACGAGCGTTTCATACATTCCATCCGGTAGGCGGCGAAGAATGGAATTGTGTTCGTAGTTCGTCAGGTAAACGCGGTTTTCAGCATCTGATTCCAGTCCATCTGAAGCACCACTTTTATCGCCGAGATCCACCACGGTTGCTGCTACTTGCGACTTTGTTAATTGCTCGTTTGCTAAAGCATCAACGCTGACACTGTATAAACGGCGACCTGCCAGAGGGCAGTAAAATAAGCGATCGCCATCAGCACTAATCGCAATCCCGTCTGCACCTACTTTGATATGGCTGGGTGGTTGATTAGGCGATCGCATCATCAACGGTTGTCCTTCGACGCTGGGCAAAAAATTTGGTTCGGCTTTGGTGGAGGGATGATTGTTCAGCCGTCGCCAGCTTTTGCCAGAAGCCAGGTCTACAACAATAATTGCATTTGGCCCAGAACTAGAAGAATCAGTGATGAATGCCATTCCAGCTTTGCCGCGCCGCAAGTCAAATCTGACATCGTTTAAGTAAGTCGTTGGCAGCGCTACATCCTGGGGAAATAGAATTGTTTTGATAATCCGATTTTGCTTTAGGTCAATCCCAATTAATTTTGGCCCCCCGTAGGAAGTGGGGGAAAATTGGGGACTCCCAGTATCTAAAATCCACAGGCGGTTTTGCGGATCGACGACGACACTTTGAACCGAAATCAACGATTCAGCTTGGTTGCTAGGATTTGGGCGGTTAATTTCGGCATTGGGATAAGCCACCGCCGTCCCGTTTTTTAACTCAGCAACGGTAAATTCTACATTGTCTCCCCAGCGAGGGAAATTCACGAAAATTCGACCGTCCTGAGACACGGTGACGCCAGTAAGCATCGGCCCATTAAAGGAGGCAACTGATTCAATGTTGCCAACTGTTTTCTCAATGGGTTTCTCAGCAGGTTTCTGTGTGGGTAGCGCCCGACCGGATGATGCAAAGGGAATTGTCACCACAAGGCTTAAAAGAATTGGAAGCGATCGCCAACCCAGTTTTCCCACGTTTCTCTCCAGATACTTCACGGTGTCAGCACTACTGACTGAATGCTTCGTCAACACTCCTGCAACGCCAACGTCCAGCCGTGACGTCCTAGCAGACTGCTGATACCCCCTCTTATATTAGATGGCATTCATGGTTTCAATTCACTGACGAGACGCAACCCATTGACATCTCGACCACAGAACTAACAAAACACCTATTTCTGTCCAAAAGATTGACTTTCAGCAGTAAGAATCTCGCCAGCTTCTAACTCTTGTTGGAAACGCTGGCGATTTTCTTCTGCCTCTTGTTCAAGTTTTTCAACCAAGTGATAAACTTCTGCAAGCAAATTATTAATCTTGACGGTGTTTTCACCCCGATCAGAGCGGTCAAGTTCCATAGTTTGACCTTATGGTTTTAGTACAACTTTGATGCAGTTGTCTTTTTTATTTTTGAAAATTTCGTAACCGTGTTTCGCCTCTTCTAAAGGCAAGCGGTGTGTGATGACGAAAGAGGGATCGATATCGCCATTTTGGATATGTTCCAACAACGGTTTCAAGTATCTATGGACGTGCGTTTGTCCCATCTTGAACGTCAAGCCTTTATTGAAAGCTGCGCCCATTGGAATCTTGTCGAGGAATCCGCCGTAAACACCCGCTAGCGATACATGACCACCCTTGCTACAAGCGACAATGACTTGCCGCAGGGCGGTGGGGCGATCGGTTTCCATTCGCACGGCTTGCTTGACTTTATCGTAAAAAGCATCCGGCCCGGTACCGTGTGCTTCCATGCCGACGGCATCCAGACAAGAATCTGGCCCGCGTCCGCCAGTCATCTCTTTGAGTGCTTCACCGACATCGAGTTCTTCATAGTTGAGAATTTCTGCCCCGCATTGTTCTTTAGCCATTTGTAAGCGTTCGGGAATGCGGTCGATAGCGATAACGCGATGGGCACCTAGCATGAAGGCACTTTTGATTGCGAACTGTCCGACTGGCCCGCAGCCCCAGACAGCTACAATATCACCCGGTTTAATGTTGCAATTTTCCGCTGCCATGTAGCCGGTCGGGAAAATATCCGTTAGGAACAGTACCTGATCGTCTGTCAATCCATCGGGAATTTTGAACAAACCGACATCGGCAAAAGGCACCCGCGCATACTCCGCTTGACCTCCAGCATAGCCGCCGAACAAGTGGGAGTAGCCGAAAAGTCCTGATGGCGAATGACCGTACATCTGTTCAGCCATCCAGCCGTTCGGGTTGGAGTTATCGCACAGCGACCACAAATCGCGGTTGCAGAATAGGCAGTTACCGCAGGCGATAGTGAAAGGGACAACGACGCGATCGCCTATTTTCACATTCTTGACGGCGCTGCCAAGTTCAACCACTTCCCCCATAAATTCATGACCGAGGATATCGCCCGCTTGCATGGTCGGGATGAAACCATCGTAAATATGCAAATCGGAGCCGCAAATCGCTGTTGACGTAATTTTGACGATGGCATCGCGCGGGTTAAGAATTTTTGGATCGGGTACATTATCTACCCGCACATCGTTGTTTCCATGCCAACAAACAGCTTTCATTAAATTTTTCTCCTTAAGTCATTCGTCATTATTTATGGGTTATTTCCGATTCATTATTAGTCATTATCAATTACTAAGAACAATTTACTAATGACTAATAACTACACATACACCCTAGGTAAATCTTTCTCTTTGCGAGTTCTCCTGGTTAAGGAGGTTAGGAGGAGCGAAATGTCAAGCAAATATTATCCGTTGTTCCACTATCCCCCCTCGTTAAGGGGGGACAATTTGCACGCTGGATTACAGATTATTTTGAGTAAGATGGGCTGCTCAGGTTATTCGCCGCGTCGTTGAAACCTTCCTGCGTCCCTTGAACTGTCTTACCAACTACATCGTCAGCTTTATCTTGAATCTGATTAAAAAACTTTTTGGTACTTGGAGGCGTCGGCTCGTCAAGATTCAGTTTTTCCTTGACATTTTCAGCAGCATCTCCAATTTTATCCAATAAACTACTGCCTGTATCTTCAGTCTGATCTTTTAGCGTTTCAGTCCTAGCATTGATCGAACCATTAGACCCTGGCACTTGGTAAGCGTTGGTTTCTGGTGTCAATGTCGTGTTATTCGCAAGGGCTTGTAGAGGAGTCCCGTAACCGAAAGCTTGCATCACCAAAAATGCAGCACTTACCAGAAAGGCAGTAGCAATCTGGCGCAAACGAATACTTTGTAGAAAAGAAATTACTTGATTCATGAAAACACTCCAGTTTATTATTTGATGATTCGTAATCGGTTAATCTTTCTTCCCAATTACTGACTTCAAGGTTTAAGCACAACTTTGATACACTTATCTTCTTTGTGCTTAAACATTTCGTAGCCATTCTTGGCTTCTGCTAGGGGTAACTGATGGGTGACAACGAAGGATGGATCGAGTTCGCCCTTCAAAACTTTATCCAGCAACATCTGCATATACTTTTGCCCGTGCATTTGCCCCATCCTGAAGGTCAAGCCTTTGTTGAAAGCAGCACCAAAGGGCAGTTTATCCACAAAGCCACCGTAAACACCCATGATTGAGAGCGTGCCGCCTTTACGACAAGCGACCATCATTTGCCGCAGGACGTGGGGACGGTCTGTTTCCAGCCGGACTGCTTGCTTCGCTTTGTCGTAAACTCCTTCAACCCCCATGCCGTGCGCTTCTAATCCCACCGCGTCAATGCAGCAGTCTGGACCCCGTCCGCCAGTCATTTCTTTCAGCGCTTCGCCAGCATCAACTTCTTCGTAGTTAATCGTTTCCGCTTTTGCGTGTTCCCTCGCCATTTGGAGACGTTCGGGAAAACGGTCGATACCGATCACTCTCTCGGCACCTAGCATATAGGCGCTAATCATGGCGAACTGTCCGACAGCGCCGCAACCCCAGACGGCGACAGTATCTCCTGGCTGAATATCGCATAACTCCGCGCCCATAAATCCGGTGGGAATGGCATCGGAGATAAACAATAATTTCTCGTCGGGAATTTCTGCGGGAACCTTGACGACACCCACATCCGCGAAGGGAACGCGGATATATTCGGCTTGCGCGCCTGCATAGCCGCCGAATAAGTGAGAGTAACCGTAAATTGCCGAAGTGACGTTACCGAAGAGCTTTTCTTCCATCCAAGCGTTCGGGTTGGAGTTGTCGCACAGCGACCACATATCATGGTTGCAATAGTGACAGTGACCGCATCCGATAGTGGAAGGAACGACAACGCGATCGCCTGGTTTTAAATTGGTTACTTTGCTACCAACTTCGACGATTTCTCCCATGAATTCGTGACCGATAATGTCACCCGGTTGCATCGTCGGAATGTAGCCGTCATAAATGTGCAAATCGGAGCCACAAATTGCCGTCGAAGTAATTTTGAGAATGGCGTCGCGCGGATTGAGAATTTTGGGATCGGGTACGGTTTCAACCCGCACATCGGTGGCACCGTACCAACATACTGCTTTCATTGATGTTGTTTATCCTTTTATTAATTACCCCGCCCTTGTGTATCCGCAGGACGGGGTTTCTCACATCCCTGTCTCAGGTAATGCAGTCAGTCGCTTAACTTCTCAACCCGAATTGAGCGAAAAGCCGAATTATCTAGGTGCCCGATTCTTAGTCTTGGCGACTCCCTGCTCATTTTTGTCTTGAACAATACTTGGGTTGCCCACGTCACCAGGTTGATCGTTATCAAATCTTTGGCGGACAATCACATCGGCAGTTTCGGGAATATTTTCTCCCAGCTTTTTGATGTTCTTCAAGCCAGTATTGCCGATTCCATCTCTGTCTCCAACATGGTCTTCAGCCATGTCAATCGCTTTTTTGATCTGAGCGTTGCTGGTCTTATTAAAATCTAAATTGTCAGCAATCAGGGTTTGAGCTTGTGCTTGGAACGATGTGCTGTAGGTAAAAGTCGGAATTACTAAAAATGCGATCGCTGCTAGAACAACACTAGCCAAACGCAAACAAATTTTTTGCAAACGATTAATTCCTTGATTCATTTCAATCTCCGTTGTTTATTTTTGGTTTGAGGAAAACCTATTCTTCAGTTTTCTCTCTACTTAATTAAGAATCCCATGAAATAAAATTCTTAACTTCTTCCAGAAGGTTGACCTTCTGTTGTTGCAATTTCACCTGCTTCCATAATCATTTTGAAACGGCGCAAATCATCGCCAACTTGCTGTTCTGGTTCTTCGCCGAAAAGTTTAGCGATCGCAGCACCGACAGCACCACCCGGCGGGTTATATTCAATGACGACTTTTACTTCCGTACCCCGATTCGCAGGCGCAGGTGAAAAGCGCACAAACCCTGCATTCTCAACGTCTGCTCCTTCCGTCGAAGCCCAAGCGATTAACTCGTTTTCTTTCTCGTTGATAATATCTGCATCCCATTCCACACTTGCACCCATTGGCGCATTGGCAACCCAGTGCGATCGCCGCTCGTTGACGACCGTTACTGATTTCAAATGCTTCATGAAATTAGGCAAGTTTTCAAAATTATGCCAAAAGCGATAAAGTTCATCTGCTGGTTTATTGATCGTGACGGTCTTTTCAACTTTGATGCTTTGGTTCATCCCTGCTTTTTCCTGTATGGTGTCTTGGATACCTTTTTCTGCGGTCGCACTGTGATAAATTAGACCACCACCCGCGATCGCCATTAACGCTCCCCGAAGAGATCGTTGCTTTAAACCCATCAGTACAAGTGCGCCGCCGCCGAGTAACGATCCCCAACGCTCCTTATCGCCGACATTGCTGGGTTCATTCTGACCGCTGGGGACGATATCTTTGGATGTCATGTTCTGTTTTCCTCAAACGGTAATTGATGATTTGCTGAGTAATATTAATTTCTTACGCGCTTAACTAATCGTTTGGACTTGTTTGTGTTCTAGCCCTTCTCTGGCATGATCTAGACGCAGTTCTCCTTGCGGTTCAGCACGCAACGATTCTGGCGTCTGCTCGCCGATGGCTCCTTTCGCCACTGTGATGCCACCATCTGCCAGCCACAATGCCCCCGTGACGTAACTCGCTTCATCCGAAGCAATAAAGGCATAGACGTTTGCCATTTCCTCTGGCGTGCCGCGTCGAGCCATTGGAGTTGCATTAATCAGCATTTTCTCCATCTGAGCATCCATCGACCCGGTTTCTTTGTGTGTCCAAGCGGTATCAATGGCACCAGGACAGACACAGTTAGCGCGAACACCGTATTGAGCTTGCTCAACCGCCACACCTTTCATAAAGGAATGCATCCAGCCTTTAGTACCCCCGTAGGGGGTGTTTCGCGCCAGTCCGTTAAAGCCAGCCTCAGACCCGGCAGAGACAATGTTTCCGCGTGTTTTTTGGAGGTGCGGTAGAGCGTACTTGGTCATCAGGAAGGCGGAACGGATGTTCATCCGGATCGTCTGGTCAAAAACATCAATGGGGTAGTCTTGAGTCTCCGCCGTTACTAAAAAGACACCCGCATTATTCACCAAAATGTCCAGACGCCCGTAATAGTCAATAGCGGCTTGAACACAAGCTTTGGCGTGGGATTCTTCCGAGATATCCCCCGCGTAAGCGATCGCTTCTGCACCATAGTGCTGAATTGCTTGTGCGACTTCATCCAGCGGATCGCTAGGGAGTCCATTGACAACGACTTTGGCACCTTCTTTGGCGAATTTGTGCGCGATCGCTTCGCCGATTCCAGTCCCTGCACCCGTGATAATGGCAACTTTGCCTTCCAGTTTTCTACTCATGCTCATTCCGGACATCTCCTTAAGAAACGTTTTGAGTGTTGAAGCGATTAGCAATTAAATAAGGTGAGCAATGCCCACCTTACTTGGCACTCAAAACTTACATCTTGACGGAAACACCAGTCGTCGGCTTCGCAGGCTTGACTTCCTGACCTGCCATCCGAGATTTATAAAGTGCCGCCAAACACTGTTCGTACTTCGACAAATCCACTTCAATCTCGGTGAGAATGGCGGTAGTAATCGGATCGGTAAATTTCATCCGCAAGTTGTTAATATCGACAACGCCGGTTTGCAAGTCGCCCATGCTGCGACGCAAAAGATCGGTGTCGTCACTGCCTTGCAGAGACGCTTTGAACTTGGCATATTTATCAGCAGCTTGTGCCGGAATCGAGGGGCTTTCTCCCAGGGCATTGAGCCGTTCTTCCAGCATTTGAATGTGATGCTGCTTATTTTTGATCATGTCTTGCAGCATCGAGGTCAATTCTGCATCTGTGCTTTTCTCGGCATACTGCCCAAACGCTTCTTGCGAATAACGTTCGCCAGCCAGCGCCGTATTCAAACCTTTGGCAATATCGCCCTTGGTGGAACCGCCCCAAGAATCCGCCAGTTTCCACCATTCAGCGGTGATATCGCTTTCATGCGGTAAAGCCGCTTCTTTGCCACCGTAACCGAGACGGCTGAGAATTGCGGTGGTAAAAATTGCCAAATCACCCGGTTGACGCGAGGTGATCAGGTTGCCGTCAACCACGACCGGCTCATCCACATAATGGGCACCGGCATTGATAATGTCTGTGCGGATAGAGAAGAAGCCCGTTGCTTGCTTACCTCTAAGCAAATCAGCTTCAATCAGAACTTGTGGTCCGTGGCAAACGGCAGCCACCAATTTCCCATGCTCGAATGCGTCTTTTACAAAGTTGACGGTGTTGGGGTTCGTCCGCATCATATCCGGAGCGATGCCGCCGGGGATAATGACTGCATCGAAATCGAGAGCCACGGCTTCTGTCGTGGTGCCATCCGGTTTCTGGGACAATTTGCCTTGTTTACCGACATAATTCTCGTTCATCCGAGAACCGAGGACAACGACCTCCATTCCCGCCATCTGCAAGGCTTTATAAGGGACTTGAAATTCAGAATCTTCAACCCCATTTTCGATCAGGATGGCAACTCGCTTCTTGCTGCCGTTATTATTTTGCTGTGTCATGGAATCTCCTTATTTTATGAAAATTTTGCAAGGAAAAAAATTTTGAGCGATCGCGAGAAAAAGTAAAATTCCTTTGGAGTTTTACCTTTAAAATTCTTACGAACTGGGAACTTCACTCAATGAGGTTCCGGTAAGAAATAGCTCTGCGTCATCTTCTGAAAAATTAGCGCGGACATCTGCAAACTCACCAGGCGTTACGGCTTTTTGCAGCACTGCGAACACCGCTCGAACATGAGTTGCAGCATCGCTGGGATCGGTTCCCTCTTTTTCGCTGACGCGCTGGTAAAACTCTTGCAGCGAGAAAAATTGACCGTTTTCGCCCTCTCGCCCACGCAGACACTCTTGTAGTTCTGCTGGCAGTTGTGAAGCTAGGTCTTTTGCCTCGTCTCCAACGATGCGTTCTTTCAGTGTTTCCAGCGTGGCACGAGTGGCACGTTCTGCTTCCTGACGGTGGCTCAGTTGGGCAACGCTTTGAACCTGTTTAATGAACTGCTCGTATTTCACTATTGACCTCTTAAATCTTTCCAACTTTCACGCTTCGCTCTCTTAATGACTTGCCAAAGCGTTGAATCTTTCTAAAAAAAGTACGCTCCTTACTCCATGAAGTTCGCGCCGTAATTGCACGATATTTTAATTTGCACGTTTTTTACTCGTGCAAACTAGGGAATTCGTGGCTGCTTCAACCACGAATTCTCTCAAGAATTTAAAGGGGGAAATAAGTCTGAGCTAGCTTTTGCGATCGCTATCTAGCAACTGCCCCCTGCGGAGCAATCCGCTTGGCAAGCAATTCTTTCGCCCGTTCGGCGCGTTGAGATTCTTCTTCTTCTAGTTGCTGGAAGAACTCTACGAGTTCATCATCCCCAGCTTCCTCAGCATCCTGAATATAAATTTCGTAGGTACTGGCACCCTCTAGGGCATGGTATAGCACGCTGATCAGGTTGTAGTGTTCGTCTGCGGTTCCCGTGATGATCTCATCGTCATGATTGCCGTGATGCGTCATTTTCCCCTCCTTTTGCTTTCCCTAACAACTCAGCGCTAGAGTCTAAGTCTTGACTTTAAGCCTATGTATTCCCTCTAACGGTCTGCTTCGCTCCTAGGTGATATATCTATTTGTTTTTAATTCGCTCCAAAGTCATAGGTTTACTTACCAGTAAATCGCTATGCTGAAATTTAATCACCGTAATTTTTGCGGGGTGCGGACAATTTTAAATTGCGAATAGCGAGTCGTTATTTGCTTAAATGAGCGCACCCCTTTATTATTATTTGAGATTCTTATTTGAGTTTGAGAATTTAGATAATTTTATCAGTTGGGTCTTTCGCCGAGAAGGCAGTATGAATCAGGCACAGTCCTATGACCGAGCAACCCGATACACAAGCTCAATAGACTGCGAACAAAGATTTACCGTAGGAAATTACCGTATTTTCAGGCACTAGTGTCCACCTAGAACCTGCATTCCGCATTCGGCGATTGTCGCCGAATGCGGAATGAGATCGGGCATAATAAATCACCCAACTAACCCAGTACTGACTTAACCCGGTACTGACTGGGGGCAATGTGGATGCCGCTTAAAGTGTAGATTCAGTCAGTGATAAAGCGGTGGCTGGAATCGCTGCCATCTGGATCGGGACTTAAGAGAAGATTGTAAAACAGAAGATTTTAGAACAGCGCCACGGTCGTCGTTAGAAATTAGACCAATGTTTTTTAAAGATTATCTGGCGCGTAGAGATTAATCTGTTCCGACCACCTCAGGTAGAAACTCAGACTAAATAGCACTGAAGTTTGTATATTGCATCACACCGGAGAAATACGTCATTAGGTATATTAGAGAGAAGTTAAGATTCGTGTACGGTAAGAAACCGAGGCTTAATATTCGCTACTAATTACTTCTGAGAGCTGCAACTGCAATGGCAAGCCAGCAAGGCAAGGTAGGCAAGAAGTTTCACACTATCGAGCGGCACGGGGAAGCGGGAGGGTTATGCGATCGCATCCTCGCAACCATGCCTGTGGGTCTTGTGATTGTGGATGCTCGTACCCCCACTCCTTCTATAGCCTATTGCAATCCGGCTTTTGAGAAGATAACGGGCTATGCTTCAGCAGAAGTCATCGGACGCAACTGCTTTTTTTTGCAAGGAATCGATACTGACCAGGATGCGATTGAGCAAATTCACCAAGCCTTCCAGTTAGGGCAAGAGTGCCAGGTAGTGTTAAAGAATTATCGCAAAGATGGCACGCCTTTTTGGAATGAGCTAATTGTTGCTCCTGTCTGGGACGCCACTGGCGAACTGACTCAGTTTCTGGTTTTTCATACAGATATTACCGAGCGCCAGCTCGCTGAACAACAGTCACAAGCGGCGTTACAACAAAGCGAAACCAGGCTGGGGCTTGCTCTGAATGCTGCCAGTATGGGAGTTTGGGAGTGGGAGAGGCAGACGGGTCAGCTAACCTGGTCGGCAAATGCGGAATCTTTATTAGGTTTCCCACCTGGTTCCTTTGGTAGCACTTATGGAGCTTATTTAAAGTGTATTCATCTGGAGGACTGCGATCGCTTCCGTCACGCGATCGCGCAGATTGTACAGGCATCCAGGACAGAAAACTTGGCAGGTCGTCTCTTTAGCCTCGAACATCGTCTCCTTTGCCCGGATGGTGCAGTTCGGTGGGTTGCCGTTACGGGTACCCTATTTTGCGACCCAACCAATACACCGGCACGGGTTACTGGGACGGTGATGGATATTACAGGTCGCAAACAGGTAGAAACAGCCTTATGGAAGCAAGCGACTGGAGAACGGCTGCTCAGAAACATGAATCAGCGCATCCGCCAGTCTCTGAACCTGGAAGAAGTCCTGAAAACGGCTGTATCGCAAGTCCGGCAATTTCTCAACACCGACCGGGTAACGATCTACCGCTTCGATTCAGATGGGCGTGGAGTTGGGGTTGTAGAATCGGTCGGCACGGGTTGGACTAAGAGTTTAGGAACTCAGATCCATAGCAGATGTTTTGGGGAAAATCACCTGCCTCTTTACCAACAAGGTGAGGTTCAAGCGATTGAGAATATCGACACGGCGAATCTCAGCCAGTGCCAGATTGATTGGCTAGTGAAGTTTCAGGTAAAAGCCAATCTGGTCGTCCCGATTGTCCAAAACAAGACGGAGGTGAAAGGACTCTTCCTCAACCCTCATACCTCAACCAGCCCTCCTCCCCCATCCACTCCTCAGTCCTCAGTCCTCAGTCCTCAGTCCTCTTCCAACCCTCAGTCCTCACTCCTCAGTCCTCACTCGTCTTCCAACCCTCAATTATGGGGGCTGCTTGTTGCCCAAAACTGCACCGAAACCCGGCAATGGCAGGCATCGGAAGTAGAATTGCTCAAACAGCTTAGCGTGCAGCTAGCGATCGCCATTCAGCAATCGACGCTATTCGAGCAACTGGAAGCCGAACTGGTCGAACGCAAGCAAGCTGAGGAAGCATTACAAAAATCAGAAGCACAATTGAGGAAAAAAACGACCAAACTTAAACAAGCGCTGCATCGGCTGCGGAAAACCCAAACCCAGTTAATCCAAAGCGAAAAAATGTCCAGTTTGGGGCAGTTAGTAGCGGGTGTCGCCCATGAAATTAATAACCCCGTCTCTTTCATTTATGGGAATTTGACCCCGGCTTTGCAGTATGCCCAAGATTTGCTGCATTTGTTAAACCTCTACCAGCAGCACTATCCTCAGCCAGCGGTGGAAATTCAAACAGAAGCCGAGGCAATGGATTGGGAGTTTCTGGTCGAAGATTTCCCAAGGCTATTGGATTCTATGCAAATGGGGGCGGAACGCATCCGCCAGATTGTCCTGAGCTTGCGGAATTTCTCCCGCCATGATGAGAGCCAGAAAAAGCCGGTGGATTTGCATGAAGGCATCGACAGCACCCTGTTGATCTTGCAGCATCGATTGAAGCCACAGGGAGGAAAACCAGGTATTCTGATTATCAAAGAATACGGCAACCTACCCCAGGTGGAATGCTACGCAGGGCAGATAAATCAGGTTTTTATGAATCTGCTGAGCAACGCCATTGATGCTCTGGAACGGGAAAACGTTCAGGCTTCATGGATGATGAATCATGGAGAAGAAAGTAGCGATCGCCAATTCCCGATCGCCAATTCCCCTTTACCGACAATTCGGATTTGCACAACAGCGAACAACCAAAATCAAGTAATTATCCGGATCGCAGATAATGGTTGCGGCATTCCAGAAGCAGTCCAAAAACGAATCTTTGACCCCTTTTTTACGACTAAACCTGTAGGAGAAGGGACTGGGCTGGGGCTGTCCATTAGCTACCAAGTGGTGGTGGAGCGTCACGGAGGTCAACTAAAGTGTCTGTCAACGCCCGGACAAGGGACAGAGTTTGTTCTAGAAATTCCGCTTCAGCAATCTACCGCCTCTGCAACCCCACTCCCGATGGCTCCCTCCCAGGTTGCGTAATCAGTAGTTAGGTATACGCTGATGAGTGGCAGACGATCCCAAGAGGGAAATCTTAAGAAATAATAAAGAATTATCAGGAAATCCTAGCCGGAAAAATATGGAGCCGATGGAGCTGAAACCAATATCCCAGTCCCACAGGATAAGGACGATGCGATGCGAAAGGATCGACACTGCTAGGAACGGTGACGGTTCTAGTCTGGGTATATTGCCACAGCATTGCCTCAGTTCCTTGGGATTAGGTAATGAACAGCTGCTACGCGCCAGTGTTGGAAATGCACCAATTATTTTGTATGCCCTAGATAGCAATGGCATTTTTACGCTTTCTGAAGGCAAGGGACTGGAGGCTCTCGGACTGAAAGCCGGTGAGGTAATCGGGCAGTCGATTTTTGACCTTTATAAAGACCGGCCTGAAATCTTAGCGAATATTCGCAACGTTTTAGCTGGAAAAGAAGTAACCTGGATTGTCCAGATAGGCGATGTGGTGTACGAAAACCGCACCACCCCGCTGCAAAATCAAACAGGTCAAGTGGTTGGTTTAGTGGGTGTGGCGATTAACATTACAGAACGCCAGCGTACAGAGGAAAGGTTACGGCAACTGGCAGCGGCGGTTGAATTTGCGGAAGATGCGATCGCGATTACTTCGACTCACTTAACTTTTCCCGGCCCAGAAATCATCTTTGTCAATCGCGCGTTTACGAGAATGACCGGCTACACCCCAGAGGAAGTCATCGGTGAATCACCGAGGATCTTGCAAGGACCCAAAACCGATCGGACTCTCCTCGACCGACTGCGACAAACTCTGTCCGAAGGGAAAGTATTTTATGGCGAAGCGATTAACTATCGCAAAGATGGCACGGAGTTTTACAACGAGTGGCACATCGAACCCATCAAAAATGAACAAGATGAGACGACTCATTACCTAGCAATTCAACGCGATATCACTCAACGCAAGCAAGTAGAGTCGCAATTATTTCATGCAGCCTATCACGATGCTTTGACAGGCTTGCCCAACCGAGCACTTTTTATGGATCGGTTGCGGCAAACCCTGGAACGGGCGAATCAATGCCAGGACTATTTATTTGCTGTGCTGTTTTTGGATGTCGATCGATTTAAGGTGATTAACGATAGCCTGGGACATCTAGCAGGAGATCAATTGCTGGTAGCGATCGCTAAAATTCTACAGGCATCGGTGCGCCCAGAAGATACGGTGGCACGGTTGAGTGGAGACGAGTTTGCCATCGTCCTAGCAGATTTACCAGACCTGAGCCAAGTCACCCGCATTGCCAATCGATTGCAAAGGCAACTGCGAAAACCATTGCAGATTGAGGGGCAAGAAGTATTCAGCACCGTCAGTATTGGCATTGCTTTGAGTATGCTGGGCTATGACCAGGCAGAAGACATCCTGCGCGATGCCGACATTGCTATGTATCGAGCAAAGGCACTAGGGAGGGCGCGGTATGCGGTGTTTAACAAGACCATGCACCACCAAGCAGTTGCCCGATTGCAGATGGAAACGGATCTGCGACACGTTCTGGAACGCCAGGAGTTACGGCTGCACTATCAGCCGATAGTATCGCTGGCAACAGGTCAAATTTCTGGCTTCGAGGCGCTGGTGCGCTGGCAGCATCCCACACGCGGTTTAGTTTCCCCAGCGGAGTTTATCCCCGTGGCGGAAGAAACGGGACTGATTCTGCCGATGGGTGAGTGGGTGCTGCGCGAGGCTTGCAGTCAGTTGCAACGCTGGCATTCGGCATTTCCAAACTACCGGGGACTGACAATGAGCGTCAATTTGTCGGGCAGGCAGTTTTTGCAGCCCGATTTAATTGAAAAGATCGACCAGATTTTGTACAAAACCGAGTGCGATCCCTACAGTTTAAAGCTGGAGATTACCGAAAGCGCGATCGCAGACAATGAAGATGCGATCGCGATGCTGGAATATTTGAGAGTTTTGGGTGTTGAGCTATCGATTGATGACTTCGGCACCGGCTATTCTTCTTTAAGCCGGTTGTATCATTTTCCGATTAATACCTTGAAGATTGACCGTTCTTTTGTTAGCCGCATGGGCATCGGTGGCGAAAGTTTACCCATTGTCCGAGCGATTGTGACGCTGGCTAATAATTTGGGAATGGATGTCACCGCCGAAGGCATCGAAACGATTCAACAGATGAAACAACTCCAGACGATGGGATGCGAATCCGGACAAGGATATTTGTTTTCTAAGCCAGTCGATAGCATGGCAGCTGAAACATTAATCGCCGCATCGTCGTGCTACAACCTCAGCCCAATCTGAGCGAATTCTCTTCAAATTTTGCAGGTAGAACGGATTAGTTTATGGTGAATACCTAATGTAAATCAGGATTGAATTCCATCGCAAAGATGGCGATCGCTTTCCTCCACATCTGCATTCGTCTGCAAATAATCCCGCACCCAATCGCATCCATACTGGAGGAAATCGAGCTGGAAAATTCGCTCTAAATTCCACAAAATTGCAGTTCTATCCTGACTTGCTGAGGCGATTAACGTCCCATCAGGACTAAAGGTAACTCCAAACACCCCATCACTATGTCCCTTTAAGGTTTCAAGCTCTTTACCGTCGTAGCTCCAAAGTTTGACAGTGCCGTCGAAACTGGCTGAGGCGATCATCTTGCCATCAGGGCTAAATGCTACCCCGAACACCCCATTTTTGTGCCCCTTCAAGGCTCTGATTTCCGTACCGTCCCGCCGCCAAAGTCTCACCATGCTATCCATCCCTGCTGAAGCGAGGGTCTTTCCATCAGGGCTAAATGCCACTCCAGCTACCTGACGGCGATGGCTTTTTAACGTGGAAAGAAGCCTGTAGCTGGGCTTTCCAGATGTGGCATTATCCCACTGCCAAAGTTTGACTGTACCATCCACGCTAGCTGAGGCAATGAGCTGTCCGTCAGGGCTAAAGGCAACTCCGTTAATGTGGTCGGTATGCCCTTTGAGAGTTGCCAATTCAGTGCCGTCAAGCCTCCAAACTTTGACGGTTCTGTCCTCACCCGCCGAGGCGAGTGACTGTCCATCTGGATGGAAATCAACGGCGAAGACTCTGCCTTGATGTCCGGTGAAAGTGTGGATTAAGGTTCCATCCAGTCGCCACAACCGAACAGTGCTGTCATAACCACCTGTAGCAATGGTGGCGACCTTTGGGCTGAAATCGACTCCGAAAACTTTATCGGCTTGTTTGGGGAAAGTGCGAATTAAGCTACCATCAAGCCGCCAAAGTTTAACGGTCTGATCGCGACTGGCGGTGGCAATTGTCTTACCATCAGGACTAAATTTTATGGTGTAAATTGATGCTTGATGTCCGTTAAGAGTCTGGCTAAAACTGTCATCAAGCTTCCAGAGCGCGATCGGGCCATCCCAACTGGCTGAGGCGAGGATTTGCCCGTCAGGACTCCACGCCACTCCAGAAACGACATCCTTGGCGGCTGGCAGGGTTTTTACGAGAGTCCCGTCAAGGTTCCAAAGTTTGACTGTTCTATCAAGACTTGCCGAGGCGATTAAACGACCTTGAGGGTTAAAAGCGATTTTGCCTACTGCATCGCTGTGTCCAGTTAGGGTTTGGACTAAAGTTCCATCAAGGTGCCAAAGTTTGACTGTTTTATCCCAACTCGCCGAGGCAATCAGATTTCCGTGAGGGCTAAAGGTAACGTCCCTAACTCTATCCGTATGTCCGGTAAGGGTTCTCAGCAGTTTACCGTCTGTACTCCAGAGTTTGATGGTTTTATCGTGAGAAGCAGATGCAACGATCTGACTGTCAGGGCTAAAGGCAACGCTGGCAACTTCATCCGTATGCCCGGTGAGAGTCAAGAGCAGTTTGCCGTCTGTACTCCAGAGTTTAACTGTTTTATCTTTAGAAGCAGATGCAATGGTCTGACCGTCAGGAGAAATGGCTACGTCTGCAACGTCTTTGGTATGTCCTTTTAAGGTCTGCCACAAGGTATAAATCGGCTTTCCGTCTGGTGAATTTGTCCTGTTTTTGCGCCAAAGTTTAACTGTGTTATCCCCAGAACCAGAAGCAATTAGCTCCCCTTTGGGGCTAAATACGACTCCCCAAACCGTATTGTTGTGACCTTGAAGCGTTCCCAGTTTTGTACCGTCTTTTTTCCAAAGATCGATGCTTTTGTCCGCAGAAGCTGAGGCAATGAGTTCGCCATCAGGGCTGAACGTTACATCATTAACCACATTGTCATGCCCGGATAAGTGGTTATAGTCAACCGCTCCATAAACAGCCTGATGGAGAGCCTCCTTCACTGAGTGCTGAATATCTCCATCTGCAACATTCAACTTGTCTAATCGTCGCTGTGCTGCGATCGCTTGTACGAGTGCATCTAACTTTTGATTTGAAGCGAATAGTGCTTCGGAAGATTTAGCGATCGCTTTGATCTCGCTTACAGCCGTTTGCCGATACTGAACATAAACTGCTAGCCCCAATACACAGGCTAAAATTAATACAATACTTACGACAAAAAGCAAAAACCTTTGTCGCCTAGAACTTTTTTTCTCTAGTGCTAATCTTTTTTGTTCCTCCGCCAGTCGCGCTTCAACTTCTTTCAGCCGTTCTGCTTCTAGAGTTTGCTGCATCTCCAACCTATCCAATTCGCCAGAAGCGGCTAAAAATTGATAGTCCAAATCGCTCAAGCTTTTACCTTGTGCCCATATTTGAGCGTCTTTCAGCGCTTGTCCGCGCAACAGCCGCGATGCATCCTTTTGTTTTGAAACAATCCAAGCATCAAAAAGTTGAGAGTAAGGGCGCAGTTCCTTTAATTGCTTGTCTACCCATTCGAGATTAAATACTTCTTCATAGATTCGATTTTTTATCTTTAAATAAACCTGATGTTTTACCACTAATCCTGATAACAACAGTTCTATTTGCTCTCGGCTGTCATCGGTTGGTACTTCCACACCTTGTAGGATTTGCTGGTACATTCCCAAAAATCTGCCAGCGCGTTCCTCGTTGCGAAGGATGCGATCGCGTATTGTCTTTAAATGCTCTGGTTCATCTTGGCTTTCCCATTTGTGAATGATGCGTGTCTTCACCAGGTTTTCTACCCAAAACGCCTCATTTCCTGGAGGAATAGTCAGAACGCTGTTCATCGTCTCAGACTCGCTCAATCGCGTGTCAACAAGATTCCCTACCAAGTTACACAACTTTTGAGTGAGAAAAGGTTGCCCTCCACTCCAGGCTAATATTTCTTTTAAAACGGTTTGTGAGTTTCCTTCTTTTACCTCTAATCCTTTCACTAATGGCTGAGCTTCGTGCAGTCGAATGCCAGTTAGTTCTATCGCTTTCCCAATATTAAAGGGGGTTCGGTTTCTATCAACAATGAGATCGCTTGGGGTTGCTACACCAAAAATTGCAAAAGTAATCCGTCTGTATTCTGGATTGATGGCTCGTTGGTTGTAGCAGAACCGAATCCAGGCAAAGAAGTCATCGACCGGAAAATCCAAACTTAAAATGCTATCAACTTCATCAATAAAGATAAATAGTCTTTCATTCGGAAATTGAACCAATAACAAATCGGCAAGAAATCGGCTCAACCTTTGGAGTAGGGAGATATCTTCTTGCTCTCGCCACCAAGCTTTCAAATTAAGTTTTTCTAACAAGTTAAAACCCGACCACAGATCGGCAACAATTCCCTTGTACCACTGAGTCGGCGTAATATTTTCACTGCCGATATTAGTCATATCCACAGCAGTGCATTTAAACCCTTCTTGTTGCAAGCGATGGCGAGTTCTCACCAGCAGAGAGGATTTGCCCATTTGTCGGGAGTTGAGAACGTAGCAAAACTCACCCTGTTTTAATGCTTCATAGAGTTGGGAGTCTGCAATTCGTTGTACATAGCTGGGAGCTTCGCTGGTTAGACTACCACCGACTTGGTATTTCATCGCTCAGTATTCTTGGAGTGGCATTGGCATTCTTTTTTCTCTCCTAGCTGCGAGCGAAAATAGAGACGATATAGCTGGCAGCTGGGACTTGCCCGATTTCCATCCATTTGAATCAATCCCATACTTTCTAACTTATAGGCAGCGATCGCTTCTAATTGTACGCTCTCATCAGCAGTAACAACTTGTTGCAAAGCAGATGCTAACTGTGGTTCATCTTGGAGCATTACCAAATGACTCCGTAGATGGTCGCTATAAATCCCAGCGGGTGTAGGAGCCACTTGCAATAACTCCTTTAATGTCATCGCTCCTCGGCGCAGGTGATAAAGCGCTACGCTTACCAAATAGGGATGTCCGCCCACCATTGCCATTAGTAGAGATGCGTAATCGTTGCGGCAGGAAGTATCATTTTGGGCCTCTATACTATCGCTCCAATCAAGTCCATAGCGCTGTGCAAAATCCTGCACTTGTTCGCTTGAAAACTGTGGCAACCTAATGGATATGCCAACATTGAATGGGGACTGATTCAGCTTTAGCGGAATATAAATCTCCGTACTATGAACAACCAAAAGTCTGAGCTTTTGCCAAACTTCTACTGTCCGTGCTTGTTCGTGCCAAAATCGCAGCATCGGGAGAAAATCTAAGGCGATTTTGGGATGTTCAAAAACCCGATTAACTTCATTCAAAGCCAACACCAGAGGACTGTTAACTTGCTTGAACAGATAACCCTCAAAATAGATTTTGCAGCTAACTTTACTGCCCATATCCTCATCCCAAAACTCATCTATTAGGGGATTCAAATTCAACTGTCTGCTGACATTGGCACAGAACCAGCGTAGGAATTTATCGAGGGAGGCAAAAACTGCTTCGTCGGCTTCCTGAAAATCTAAAGAGACCGTTTTGTAACCAACATCTGTAGCGCGAGCCAGAATCCGGATAAGTAGCGAACTTTTCCCCATCTGCTTGGGTGCTTTAATGCGGAGCAGACATCCAGGTTGGGTAATCTCAGTGCAGGCGAGTTCTTCAATCGGGGGACGATTGATGTAGAGAGGAGAATCTAGCGGTACAGGACCCCCAGGAAATTTTTGCTCGGTTTCTGTTTCTGAAGCTATAAAATTAGCTTCTACTCCTGTGTCTGTTTGCGCTTCTTGCGCTCTATTTTGCTGTTCACCTGTCCGGTTTTGCTGGTGCAGGTTAACGAGTAAATGCAAATTTTTTTTCGTCACTCTCTGGTTGAGTGCTGCTGAGAGAGCCTGCCACAAGAGGGAGCCAACTTCTTTGAGGTAGGGGATACTGTAAGCAGAATCCCGTGCCATTTCACGATAATCGTCTCCTAACCAAGAGCGATGCAGGATTAATCGCTCAACAGGACTGAGTTGCCGAAAAAGCAGAACTTTTTCTACGGCTTCCAGAACTTCATCTACATTCATGCGATGACATCATTTGACGTAGAATCACATCTAGCAAGTTGTCTACAGAATTTTCAGTTCCTAAAACCAAAAAATTCTATCTTAATATTCTTACTTTTTATCGATAAAAATAGATAATTTTTGTACTATTTATTTGTCAAATAAAGGGAAAACAGGCTAGTTTTCGGAACTGCCTTCGCTGTATTTTCCTGTAGTCAAGAGGTTAGTACAGGAATTAGGGGGTCTCTACTTAAGAATCAGATGGCAACCCAAACAACCACGGCAAAAGCATCTAGCCTCTTGTAAAGGTGATGATACCGCTCCCGCATGAGACCACCCTATAAATTGGCAGGGTTTCAAGAGATTTGTCAATCAAGCAGCTTAAGTCGCTTTGTCTACCTGATGTTCTATTTCTGAAACGACCCGTTCTAATTCATCAATGAGCGGTGATGAACCGGCTTTGCGAAATGCGCCAACCAAAGAGCGATAATACCAAAGCGTTCCTTGTTTGCCTGCTTGGAAGCGTTCCCAAATTGCCTCGCCTACAATGTGATAATCAGTCAAAATCGAGCGGGCATTGTGGAGTTTATCGGCTGCTGAGACAAGACGCACCGAGGTTGAAGCAGTCGGGATATGGGCAATATAAGCTTCTTTGCGTTCCTGCCAAGGGGGTTTGGGTGTTGTTTCAGCATCGGTACAACCGTTGACAATTTCCGTGACGGTATCTCCAAACCGACGGCGAATTTCTTCTCGTGTCGCGGCACCGCCTTGGTCTTCGATGGCATCATGGAGTAGGGCAGCGATCGCTTCATCTTCATTCGCTCCATGCTCTAAAGCAATACTGGTGACGCCGAGTAAATGAGAAATATAGGGAACACCCGAACCTTTGCGAATTTGGTTCGCGTGCAAGACGGTGGCAAAGGTCAGGGCATCTGTAAAGCGTTGTGAGAGAATCATTTTAATTTTGGGTAATGGGTAACGATCGATCGTTTTTAGTCGTTGATTTGTGGCTGCTGACAAATGATAAATGACCCATTACTAATTCCCAATTATTCATCTTTAGTGTAAGCCTGCTTCCCAAATGCCAATATAAACGCGATCGCGCTTATCTCGCTCAATCACTCCCTGAAGAGCCTCTATCGAAAAAAAGAACTTGGGAGACTGACGCTGCTGTACCTGTTGTAAACCCTGCTTGATGGTGTCGTTGAGCTTGCAACCCAACATACTATTCAACGTCACTAGGACGATCTCGGTATTCACCCGTTGGGCAAAAGATGCTTCGGTTTGGCGTATGAGTCCAGAATTTTTATCAAATAAAAAACCCAAGCTCACCTGATCTGGGATTAATTGATAGGACATGGCACGAGTATTCGGCCAGTAACCTCTAGTGGTTACGCCGGGACTGCCAAGTATTCGTTGGACAACGCTATTATGTACTCCTGGTTGAAATCCTGGAACGCCAACGCCCATCGGAATATCCTGACAAATATTGGCATTAAAATCGTCCAGGGTTGGTTCTGGACGCAATTCGGGTGGTATATTTTCTAAAACCCGCGAAGGTGAATAAGGCTGAGTGCTTAGAAAAATGCTTGCTGGTACTACCAGCGCTTTTGGCAAGTGCTGAGGAAAAACTAATCCCTGTGCTGGTTTGGTAAACAGTAAACCAGCAAAAATATAGGCACCCATCAACATCATTCGGTGAGACGGTTTCACCATGTCCTTAGAATTTTTTTTGCATTAGGTATTTACTCATAAAAAGCTGCCCTTTCATCCCAAAACATGGTAAAAGGACAAAAACTAGCAGTCTTCGCTTCTCAGTCTTACCTGGATCTGACGCCAAAGCGATCGCTCTAAGTTCCCCACCGTCTAGAGGATGCAGCGCATCCAAATTCTCGTTCTTCCAGGCGTCAGCGCCCAAAAACGAGGGGGAGGTTCTATATTCGCTGCAATGAGTTTCAGGATGCGATCGCATCCTGAACTGACAACTTCAAGATTCGGCTATCGGAGCCATCTTCTATCTGTCACTTTTGACAAGCTTTTCGCAAGCGATCGCGCCAATTATGATTATCTTTTAATCTGTCTTCTTGCGCTTTTCGGAATCGCTCCCGCCACTCATTACTACCATTTAATTTATTTTCTTGTGCTTCACGCAATCGCTCCTGCAATTGGACAAGAGGACTGGGGTTAGCATTTGGGGGAGGTAAGATTCCCAACAATGCTAGCCATTCCTGCACTGACTGAGGGCGATCTTCTGGTTTTAAGGCCATACCTTTGACGATAGCGTAATTTACGCGATCGCCGAGGAGAGAATTAATGCGTTTGGGTGGTGTGAGTTCCATCCCATACGCTCTCATTGGTGAAGGTGTAGGTACTTGAGCCGTTAATAAGGTATAAAGCGTTGCAGCTAAAGAATAAACATCCGTGTAAGCACCGCGTTTGGAGCGCCAGTCATACTGCTCAATCGGGGCAAAGCCGCTGGAGCAAAATTCTGTCTGTGTTTGGGTGATATCTGGGGTAAACTCACGGGCAATGCCAAAGTCAACGAGAACCGCTTCAAAGACACCCTCTATGTCAGAAGTGACAACATCGGCATTTTTACAACGCAGCATGATGTTGAGTGGCTTGACATCCCGATGTAGTAAACCATTGTTGTGAACTAGCGTCAGGGCGTCACCTATCTGCTGAATGTAGCGCAATGCTTCCGCCTCGCACATTGCCCCTTTCTGCCAAACTCGATGGGCTAGACTTTCTCCCGCAATATATTCCATCACAATGCACCACAGCCCATCCTCTTGAATGACTTCATCAATTTTGACGATATGAGGATGATTAAATTTTGCTAACCGCACCGCTTCATTCAGAAAATCCTGCTGAAATTTGCCGAAGTCGTGTTGGCGTTGCAGAAAGTGGTTGAGGGTTTTGATGACAAGCAAATTGCCTTTTTTGTTTTTAACTAAATGCGCGATCCCAAAACCACCTTGTCCAAGCACTTTTTCAATGGTGTACTTGCCGTTTTGTAACTTCTGCCCAGGATTCCAAGCCATTATTTCTGACTCCCTTGCGCTTGCATCGATTTTGGCGCGGTCTGAAGAGGTATTCAATTTAGCTTAGTACAAGTGTACTATAGTCAAAGTACAAATACAAGCGATCGCGCTTTAGCCTAAGCAAAAAGCAATCTTCATGGCTGTGATACTCTACCGTGAAGCTCGGTAGTTGAGAACTGCTCTAAATGACAGTTTAATTGGCAAAATACGCAGTCGCATCGTCTAACTCCTCGGTAGACATCTGACTGTTCAATGGCAACAGCACAGTAAAAGTAGTGCCTACCCCAACTTCACTCTTGACGGAAATCTGACCGCCGTGCAAGTCCACGAATTTTTTAACAATTGATAATCCCAGCCCTGTACCGGGAATCTTGCCAACATTTTTGGCTCGGTGAAACACTTCAAATAGTTGTTCTTGGTCGGTTGGAGGAATGCCAATTCCTTCATCTTTAATTTGAATTGTTGCCTGTCCATCATGACAAGAAAGTTCAAGCTGGACAGTGCCGCCTTGCGGTGAATACTTAATTGCATTCGAGACCAAATTTGTCAGAATATGCCATAGAAGTTTTTGATCCATATATACCTGGGCACATTTACATTTACTGGCAAAGATGAGCGTGTGTTCTTTCCCAGTTGTAAACTGAATTTCCTCCATCAAATCGTGGCAAAATTGTTTTAAATCAAAAGGCTCTACATTAATCTCTAATTCTCCAATTTCTGCTCGGCTAATTGTCAAAACATCCTCTAACAACTGTGTCATATGTTTGGCAGCCGAGCGAATGCGATTGAAATATAAAGCTTTTTGCTCTTCAGTAGCTTTATAGTTGTAATGTTCAAGGAGTTCGGCAGACATGAGGATCGTGTTGAGGGGATTGCGAAACTCATGGGCCATCATTGAAACAAAGTAAAATTTCCCTTCGTTTAGTTCTTTTTCTTTTTCCAAAGCAATGCGAACTTCTTCTGCTCGGTTCCGTTCCGTAATGTCCCGGCAGTTTACAACAATTCTAGGAATTCGTGAATGAGGAATAAAATTTTTGCAAATGGCTTCCAATATCTGCCAAGAGCCATCTTGATGAAGAACTTTAAATTCTATAGATAGGGTAATATTTGGGTTTTCAACTGCTTGCTTGAGAGTCTGGATAACCTCTGCTACATCTTCAGGATGAATAAAATTATAGAGTTTTTTGCTAACTAGCTCTTCCGGTTTGTAACCTAAAACTTTCTCAACGGATGGACTTGTGTAATAAATAGTGCCATCAGTATCTAGAACAGCGATGATGTCTAAGGCATTTTCGATCAGTAAGCGGAAGCGTTCATCATTTTCCCGTAAAGCTTGTTCTGCTTCGCGCCGTTTGCGCCGCTCAACGGCTTCGCGCAACTCGCGTTCAACTGCGGGAATTAATCGCGCCAGGTTGCCTTTCATCAAGTAGTCAGAGGCTCCAGCTTTCATCGCAGCGACTGCGACATCCTCTCCAATGTTGCCGGAAACAATAATGAATGGTGAATCTAGCCCTTTGTCTTTCAACAAAGTTAAAGCAGCAGGAGCGCTAAAAGTGGGCATTGAGTAGTCTGATATGACAATATCCCAATGTTGTTTATCTAATGCTGTATTCATGGCAGCAGCTGTATCTACCCGCTCGTAAATCGGCTCGTAACCACCGCGCTCTAGTTCGTTGAGCAGTAATTCAGCATCATCTTCTAAATCTTCAACGATGAGAACTCGCAGCGGTTGATTCATCATATTCCTAGTAACGGCGGGGCTTCATTGAAAAGCAGCCAATACATTCCCAACTGCTTTACTGCTGTCATAAATTGTACATAATCTACAGGTTTGCGAATGTAACTGTTACAACCGAAACTATAGCCGTTGAGTCGGTCTTGCTCCTCTGTTGATGTCGTGAGAATGACGACTGGCAAGAGTTTTGTCAGATCGTTGGCACGCAGTCGTTGCAACACTTCTAAACCATCAATTCTGGGCATTTTTATATCTAGTAGAACGACTGCGGGTAGTCTGTTAATGTCCCTGTCAGTGTACCTACCTGTACCAAACAGATAATCGAGTGCCTCTACTCCATCGCGGGCTACTACAACATTGTATGGAATACCGCTTTGATCCAAAGCAAGTAAGGTAAGCTCTTCATCGTCAGGATTATCTTCCACCAATAGGATGTGTCGGTTATTCAATTTATTTTCCGTTTAGAAGCTAAGTTTAAATTCTGCCCACCTTAGAGCGTGAAATAAAAAGTTGCACCTTGTTCTACTGCGCTTTCGGCCCATACTCGACCACCGTGGCGGTGAACGATTCGCTGGACAGTTGCCAGCCCAATGCCAGTTCCAGGGAATTCTGTCATTGAGTGCAGGCGCTGAAAGGCTCCAAATAATTTATTGGCGTAAGCCATGTCAAAGCCAGCACCATTGTCACGCACAAAATAGGCAGGTTGAGAATCTGTCTGTAGTATGATGCCAAATTCGATACAAGCATATAAGCGATTTGACGTAAATTTCCAAGCATTATGAAGGAGGTTTTCCAGAATAATTCGTAAAAGCCGCGCATCGCCCTGTGCAAGGATGCCTGGAGCGATCGCAACTTCAACGGGTCGTTCCGGTTGCGACTGTCTTAGTTCAATGACAATCTCAGAAGCGATCGCGCTTAAATCAACTTCCGTGGTACGCATCTCGGTGCGTGTCACCCGCGAAAGCTCCAGCAGGTCATCAATGAGTTCTCCCATGCGCTGACTGCCTGCACGAATCCGATGCAGGTAGTGTTTGCCTTTCTCATCCAGCGTGTCAGCGTAGCGCTCCAAAAGCGCCTGACTAAACCCATCAACACTCCGCAGTGGCGCACGTAAATCGTGGGACACCGAATAAGAAAAAGCTTCCAGTTCCCGATTGGCAGCTTCGAGTTGTGCAGTCCGTTCGACCACCCGGCGTTCCAAGTCTTGATTGAGTTGTGTAATTTCCTGCTGGAATCGTTTGCGATCGCTAATGTCTTCAACAATGGCAATAAAGTACCTGAGTTCACCTGCACAATTACGCACAACCGATCCAGTCAGATTAATCCAGACTGGGGAGGTGTCTTTGCGGATGTAGCGCTTTTCCATTGAGTATGTTGAAATCTCACCAGCTAACATTCGACCAACATTTTCGAGGTCAGTATTGAGGTCATCAGGGTGAGTAATATCTTGAAAAGTTCGTTCTAAAAGTTCCTCACGAGTGTAACCAGTAATATCGCAAAGCTTTTGGTTCACCAGTCGCCATTGTCCATTCCTTTCTACCTCTGCAATCCCGACAGCAGCTTGATTGAAAGTGGCACGGAATCGTTGCTCGCTGTTCCGCAACGCTTCTTCCACCTGCTTCAGTCCAGTAATGTCCCGGGAGATACCCAGTACAGAATTGATTAAACCGTCTTCGGTAAATTCTGCAACCAGGCGAGATTGATAATATTTCAGACCATTCGGTGTCGGAAACTGAAATTCAACAACATTCTCTTGACCCGTTTCAAAAACTTGGCGGAAAATGCTTTCCCATTGGGAGACGAGATCCTCAGACATTCCTAATTCGCGATTCGTTTTGCCGATAAATACCTCAGACGGTACTCCTGTTGCCAGTTCTATTGCTGAGTTGACATAGATATGACGTAAATCTCGATCGAACCGGGCAATGATATCTGGAGTATTTTCGATTAGTGCTTTGAGTTCTTGTTCTCGTTGGTGTAGTGCTGCTTGCGCCTGTTTACGCTCAGCAATTTCAGCTGCTAACGATGCGTTTATGGTTGTTAATTCTGCCGTTCGTTCCCGAACCCGAATTTCTAGTTCATCATAAGCTCGCTGTAATGCTTCTTCTGCCCGTTTGCGCTCGGTAATTTCCCGACCTTCTGGAATTAATAGCACCACTTGTCCTGTCTCGTCTTTCACAGGTTTGAGCGAGGCATCAACAAACATTGTGCCTTGAGGAGTGGGCAGATTCCCTTCAAAACGAACAAAGTTACCGTTTGCTGCTTCGGTAATCGCTGCTTTCCACTGATTCAGGAATTCGGTGGGTAGGTTCCAAACTTCATCCCAAAATGGACGACCGACTATATCCGCCGCCTTAATTCCAACGAACTCTAGCGCTGTTTGATTAATCTCTAAGACAGTGCCATCCGGTTTTAGTAATCCAATGAATTGAAATGTTTGGTTAAAAATGGCGCGGAACCGTCTTTCACTTTCGCGTAGCGCTTCCTCCACTTGCTGACGCTCTAGTATTTCGTTTCTCAGCGCCAGGTTTACCGCTTCTAATTCTGCTGGACTAGGGAGAACCAGCGCTTTAGGGATCAATTCTGACAGCAGCACCGCCGTACCGAGGGAGACAATTGCAGTAAAAGCTTTGATCCATCCGGCTAGCCAGTAAGTAGGATGCCACAGCGTCCAGATTTCCATTAGATGAGTGGTGCCGCAGGCGATGATAAAGCTGCCAAACAGCAGAAAAATCCAGTTAAAAGGCACATCTCGTCTTTTGTAGACGAAATAGACCAGCATGAATGAAATCGAATAATATGCCAGCGCAATCAAAGCATCTGACGAAACATGAAGCCAAACTAAATCTGGCTTCCATAGATAGCAGTGTCCGTGGGGAATAAACCCTGCTGAAGCCAAAAGGGTTCTCAGGAAATCTGGCATGAAGTCTCCCTCATGTTGTGCTTGGTGATAAGATTTTCCTCGCCAATTCTCGTCTTCAGTTAGGCTAAGGGCGATCGCATTTCTTGGCAGTGATTCGTTTCACACGACTACCGCAATCATTGCGTCAAATAGTGTCTGTGATGCCTGTGCCTCACGCGCACTGGCACCGGAAAGGCAAAACAAAAATGAAGGATGGGGGATGCATAAAACTAGCGCCATGTTTCGGGCGATTAGGCTAGAATTGTTAAGGCTTCTTTACAGGATTTATGTTAAATCCCAAATTCTGTTAATAAGCCAAGAGACATCTATTTCAATCTCAACACCCTCTCTGGCACGCTTCTATGACGCTCCCTATTCGTAACGTCGCAATCATTGCCCACGTCGATCACGGCAAAACAACCCTCGTTGATGCCCTCCTCCGGCAATCTGGCATCTTCCGCGAAGGCGAAGACGTTCCTGATTGCGTCATGGATTCCAATGCCCTAGAGCGGGAGCGAGGCATCACAATTCTGGCGAAAAATACCGCCGTCAGATATAAAGAAACCCTGATCAATATTATTGATACCCCCGGACACGCCGATTTTGGTGGTGAAGTCGAGCGGGTGTTAGGCATGGTTGATGGCTGCATCTTGATTGTAGATGCCAATGAAGGCCCCATGCCCCAAACGCGATTTGTGCTGAAAAAAGCTTTAGAAAAGGGACTGCGCCCCATCGTTGTCGTTAATAAAATCGACCGTCCTCAAGCCGATCCCCACGGCTCAATTGATAAAGTCTTGGATCTGTTTTTGGAATTGGGTGCCGATGACGATCAGTGCGATTTCCCTTATCTGTTTGCCTCCGGTATCAATGGTTATGCCAAAAATGACCTGGAATCCGACAACATGGATATGCAGCCCATGTTTGAGGCAATTCTGCACCATGTCGCGCCACCTGTAGGCGATCCAAATAAGCCTCTACAACTGCAAGTGACAACCCTGGATTATTCTGAATATCTGGGTCGGATTGTGATTGGAAAAATCCATAACGGCACAATCCGGATGGGGCAACAAGTGGCTTTGGTGACGGAAACCAGCGCCATTGTGAAAGGTAAAATCTCCAAGTTGATGGGTTTTGAAGGCTTAAAGCGAATTGATTTGGAAGAAGCCTCCGCGGGAAATATTGTGGCGGTGGCTGGTTTTGCCGATGCAAATATTGGCGAGACAATTACTTGTCCGAACGAACCGCAAGCTTTGCCGCTGATTAAGGTAGATGAGCCTACCTTGCAAATGACCTTCTCGGTGAACGATTCGCCCTTTGCCGGACAGGAAGGGACGATGGTGACATCACGGCAAGTACGCGATCGCCTGTTCCGCGAACTTGAAACGAACGTCGCCCTGCGGATTGAAGATACCGACTCTCCCGATAAATTACTCGTTTCCGGTCGAGGCGAACTTCACCTCGGCATCTTGATTGAAACCATGCGTCGGGAAGGCTATGAATTTCAAGTTTCCCAGCCGCAAGTGATTTTCCGCGAAGTCAGCGGTCAACCCTGCGAACCTTACGAATGTTTGGTGCTGGATGTCCCGCAAGAAGCGAGTGGTGGCTGTATCGAACGTTTGGGGCAGCGCAAGGGCGAAATGCAAGATATGCAGATGAGTGCCACGGGTCGCACTCAACTAGAATTTGTAATTCCCGCCCGTGGTTTAATCGGCTTCCGGGGTGAATTCATGCGCCTCACCCGTGGCGAAGGGATTATGAACCACAGTTTCCTAGACTATCGCCCCATCACCAGCGATATGGAAACTCGCCGCAACGGTGTCTTAATTTCATTTGAAGAAGGCGTTGCTACCTTCTACGCGATGAAGAATGCTGAGGATCGGGGTGCATTCTTTATCACTCCGGGCACCAAAGTTTACAAAGGCATGATTGTCGGGGAACACAACCGCTCTCAAGATTTGGAACTGAATGTCTGCAAGGCGAAGCAGCTGACGAACCACCGTGCTTCTGGCGGTGATGAATTAGTGCAGTTGCAAGCGCCAATCGATATGAGCTTAGAGCGTGCCTTGGAATACATCGGTTCAGATGAATTGGTGGAAGTTACTCCCAAGTCAATTCGTCTGCGGAAGGTGACCAAGAAGTTGGCGAAGCGGTAAATGATTCGACAACAATAGCCCCAGCTTGAAGCTTGGGGCTACACGAAAAAGGCCCGCTGTCGCGGGCTTTTTTTTAGAGCGATCGCATTTTGGATGTCATATTTCTCCAAAATGCGATCGCTCCCACTTTCCTGTAAAACCTAGCTTACATCCAGGTACGAGTCGAACTAGAAGCGTCAATTCCCCCTGTGCGGATACGGCGATCTAGATCGTTCGGATCTGGGGAAGCACTCAATGCCGCCTCTAGCGTAATCCGACCCTCTAGCATTTGGTCGTAAAGCGCCTGATTCATCACTTGCATTCCGTCGAACGTGTCATCTAGCATCAACCGATAAGCTTCCTCATCGTCACCCTTGAGCAAGTAATCTTGCATCGCTGGGGTATTGATCAAGATGTCGTGGACTGCCGTGCGACGACTATCCGTGGTTGGCAGCAGCAGTTGTGCAATGACAGCCACCAAAGAATCGGTGATTTGAATTCGCATCGCTGGCTGTTCATCTGCGTTGTACAAGTTCAACAAGCGGTTAACCGCGTTGATGGCGTTGCGAGTGTGCAGAGTGCCTAAGACTAAGTGACCTGTTTGGGCAGCTTGTAGAGCAGTATTAACGGTAATGCGATCGCGCATTTCCCCAATCAGAATCACATCTGGATCTTCCCGCAAAACTGACCGCAGTGCCGCGTGAAACTCATTGGTATGCAAACCCACTTCCCGTTGACTAACCAAGCACTTTTGGGAAGGGTGGACGAATTCAATTGGGTCTTCAATCGTCACAATATGCTTATTCGTCGTCTCATTCAGATGACGAATCATCGCCGCTAAGGTCGTTGATTTTCCCGATCCCGTGGGACCTGTCACCAGAATCAATCCTTGCGGTTTGCTTACAATATCCTTGAGGACTTGCGGTAAGCCTAAACTATCAAGCGAAGGGATCTCTAGGCTGATCAAACGCAGAACCATTGCTCCGCCCATCAGGGATTCAAAACAATTCACCCGACAGCGCACGAAACCTGGGTAGAAAATTGCCGTATCCAGTTCCTTGTTTTCTGCAAACTGCTTTCGCTGAGCAGGAGTCAGGATCTCAGCAAGGTTTTGCTCAAAAATTTCAGGTGTTACCTTGAGCTGACCCTCAGCCTCTACCATCTGACCTCGAATCCGATATCTGGGAACTTGCCCCACTCGAATATGGATGTCCGAGGCTTTTTGAGCATACGCATCTTTGACCATCTGTTTGATGGAAGTCGCGCTGTTAACTTCTGGGGGTCGCCCTGGCTGCATCTGCGGAGGAACGGGTGGTGGCGGTAGTGGTGGTGGCATGCGTGAAGGAGCTTGTGCGCGAGTCGCTTCAGCATCATTGGCTTTGGTCATTTTTTCCCCCTGGGTACTTACTGGGTCCGGCAGCATCGGTAAAACCACAGTTTAATGGATCTTGCCTTTAAAAATTTTCTTTAAGTCAACCGTGAATGTCCTTAATTCTAAAAAATTACCAGACAGGTGTAAAATCTCTTATTTATTTGTAATCAGAATTTTGTTAAGGTGCTGGGATAGCTAGACTCTAGACTGGGCAGCGCTGTTTATGAATATCGGTAATCGGATAGCAGACTGGCTGGAAACTCGGTGGGTAACGCCAGCCTACGCTGGGTGGATATTGGGAATCATCGCCGTCTGTTTTTTTGGAGCTGCCACGAACACAATGGCGGGGTGGCTGTATGTTATTAGTGGCCTCAGCTTTGCGCTACTCGGAATTGCAGGCGTCCTATCCGTGCGATCGCTTCGTCATCTTCAAGTCACCCGACGCCCTATCCAGCCCGTCAGCGTCGGCGACGATCTAACTATTGAATTAGAAATTGAAAATCCGGTTAACCATCCCAAAACCTTACTTTTAGTCCGGGACGTTCTTCCCTTTGTATTGGGACAACCCGTACAAACGGCAATTGAAACGATTTCTCCTCATAGCGTTCACCACTGGGTTTACTACCTACCCACGCAAAAACGCGGGGTTTATCGGTGGAACACCGTACAACTGAGAACTGCTGCCCCTGTGGGATTATTCTGGTGTCGCCGCCAGCGTGAAGTTGCCGCTACGGCATTTGTTTATCCCACCGTTTTACCCCTCACCAACTGCCCGATGGTGGATGAAATTGGGCAAGAAAAAAGCCCCCTGTTTCTGAGTTTAGATCGCCGTTCTCAAGCTGCAACAGAAGGAGTCACGCGATCGCTTCGTCCGTATCGAGTCGGAGATCCCACTCGTTTAATCCACTGGCGAACCAGTGCCCGTTACGGTGAATTCCAGGTACGCGAACTAGAAGTCTTTACAGGTGGACAAGAAGTAATTATCTGCCTCGATAGCGCCACCAGTTGGAATCCAGAGCATTTTGAGCAAGCAGTCATTGCGGCAGCATCCCTGTACTTCTATGCCAGTGGGCGTCAGTTAAGTGTAAAACTTTGGACAGCCTTCACAGGTTTAGTGCAAGGTCATCGCGTGGTTTTAGAAACTCTAGCCGCAACCTACGCCGGAGAAGATGCCCATGCTGGAGATCCACCGACGCTTCCCTTAATCTGGCTGACTCCCAATCATGTTACTCTAAGCTCTTTACCCCCCGGTAGCCGCTGGATGATCTGGATGCCGGAGTCTTTAACTGAGCCTGCAATGCCTGTGAATCGTAATTCCCCTGGAATTGTCATCAATACCAAGCAGCCGCTACAACTTCAGCTACAATCCCCTCTGAAGTAGGCTTGCCCGATTGCATCGATCCCAGCCAATCCCCTTGAGGAAAAGGCTTAAGATACAATGCATAAACACCTGTCGATCTCGCGTCATCTCATATTATGAACCCATCAGAAACTGAAACAAAATCTAGCGAAAAAAGTCTAGAGGCGATGCGCCATTTCTCCGAAACTTACGCCAAGCGTACCGGCACCTACTTCTGCGTCGATCCTTCCGTAACAGCCGTAGTGATTGAAGGACTCGCCAAACATAAAGATGATCTTGGTGCCCCTTTGTGTCCCTGTCGCCACTATGAAGATAAAGAAGCAGAGGTACATGCAACTTTCTGGAATTGTCCTTGCGTACCGATGCGAGAGCGAAAAGAGTGCCACTGCATGTTATTTCTGACAGAGGATAACGAGTTTCGGGGTGAGATGCAGGAAATCTCTCTTGAAGAAATTAAAGCCGTACGCGATAGTATGTAACGATTTGCTCTAGCTAATCGCTAATTGAAAAGTTGCTACTTATAAATGTTTTTTAGCCTAACTACCAATTATCGATTAGCGATTAGCTGAAGCATCAAACTTATCATGTCGGTAACAGCCACACGTCCCAGAAAGTTTTCAAAATAAAGCCTCCCGCGTGCTAAAATAATTTTTTAAATTCCGCTTGGTTGGATAAATCAGAAAAGAACTATCGCCTAAAATCCACTTTTTATTGGTTGATCTGGGCTGATAAACCTTATAACAATTAAGTAAGATTGTAATTTTAAAAACAAGTAGCGATCGCAAGCGAAGCAATTAAAAAAAGCTACTCAAAAGGTGATTTTGGTCAATAGGATTAAAAAAATAAAGGAATTTCTATTAAACTTTATTTAAACTTAAATAAAGCATTTCACAGCAGTTTTTCTATCCGTTAAAAACTTAAAGCGATCGCTTGTTTTGGAGGCTTTCCATCACCCACGCGCGAAGCAGCTAAACATAGGCATCTTCGTCTGGAGCGATAAGTGTGGTGATGCCTGAACACAACCATAACCACGAGGGAAGGTGCTTGACGGTAGGGAACTGAAAACGGCAGAGTAATGAAATTATTAATATAGTTCCCGACTAATGACTGAAGAAATCCCATCTGAATTTTGGCAAGGGATCGAAGAGTTTAATCAGCATGAATTTTACGCCTGCCACGACACCTTAGAGGCTCTGTGGATGGAAGCCAGCGAGCCGGAAAAAAGGTTTTATCAGGGAGTGCTGCAAATTGCCGTTGGATGTTATCACCTAGGCAACCTTAACTGGCGCGGTGCAGTTATTTTACTGGGAGAGGGAATGCGCCGCTTGGAGGCATACGAACCTGCTTACAGTGGAATTGATGTCACCGAACTGCGGGAACAGAGTGCCGAACTGTTGACGGCACTGCAACAAGCTGGAGCAGAAAACGTGGTTGATTTTGTAGAACAGATGCAACAAAACGAGAATGCTTCACAGTTACCGAAAATAGTGCGAATAGAGGCTTAGAAACTTCTCAAGACTCAGAAACGTCGGGATTGTTGTGCCTGGTTATCGCTGGATTTGTTCTAGATCGATCCTTTAGAGAGAGTAAACTAGGCACAAGAGCCGATCACCGTCTTTGATGTCTCCGCAAGACCCATGATGACCTCATCTCAATTTAATCAAAGTCTAATGCGTCGCCTGGGATTAGTGCTGATGCTGCCAGCTGTTTTAGCGGGAGCGATCGCTATCCCCACCGAAATCCAAACCGCCCAAGCTCAAACCGCCGATGACGGACGCGCCCTCACCGTCCGTTCTGATGTGCAAGAAGCCAACTCGAAAACAGGTGTAGTAACAGCTCGTGGCAACGTGCAAATGTATTACCCCTCGCGGCAGATCCAGGCAACTGCTGCCCAAGCTCAGTATTTCAGCAAAGAACGCCGCATCGTTCTGAGTGGGAACGTCTACGTCCTGCAACAAGGCAATAGTCTCCGAGGCGAGACAATCACCTATTTGATCGATGAAGGACGCTTTGTTGCCCTGCCTCAGTCCAATCGGCAGGTAGAATCAGTTTATCTGGTCGCCGATCCAAATTCTCCAACTACACCCGTAGCGCCACCGGCTCCCGCCGTCAATCCTAAACCAGCCTTCAAAACGCCGAATAGTCGCTAGCCATTTGTCACATGGCTAATCGCAAATCGCGAATGGCTAATCGCTAATGGCTTTTAATAATTAGCAGTTAGCCATTAGCAAGGAACAATTAGCTAGTTCTCAATGAAAATCGTACTGGAGAATATTCACAAGTCTTACGGCAAACGTGCGATCGTCAATCGCGTCAACCTTTCGGTGGCGCAAGGGGAAGTCGTGGGACTACTCGGCCCTAACGGTGCTGGGAAAACGACGACCTTTTACATTGCAACTGGCTTGGAAAAACCCGATCAGGGTACGGTTTGGCTGAATGACCAGGACATCACTACCTTACCCATCCACAAACGAGCGCATTTAGGCATTGGCTATCTTGCTCAGGAAGCCAGTATTTTCCGCAACCTCACCGTCCAAGACAATATTCTCTTGGTGCTGGAACAAACAGGCGTGCCTCGTCGCGAGTGGCAAAACCGTCTAAATGGTTTGCTGCAAGAGTTTCGGCTAGAAAAAGTAGCAAATACGCTGGGGATTCGGGTATCTGGGGGAGAACGTCGGCGCACCGAGTTGGCGAGATCCTTAGCGTCGGGACGAGAAGGACCAAAATTTTTGCTATTGGATGAGCCGTTTGCCGGTGTCGATCCGATTGCCGTATCGGAGATTCAAAAAATTATTGCCGGACTGCGCGATCGCTACATGGGCATCTTGATTACCGATCACAACGTCCGCGAAACCCTCGCCATCACCGATCGAGCCTACATTATGCGCGACGGACAAATCCTCGCCTCTGGCAATTCAGAAGAACTCTACAATAACCCCTTAGTGCGACAGTACTACTTAGGAGATGACTTCCAAAGATAGCCTTGGGTAATCGGTAATCGGGAATTGGTAATCACAAGAGTCATCAGTAAGAAGCATTGAATTTTGAAAGCACAAGAGAGTTTTGAATTCAAAATTTCAGACGCGATAACTGTAAGTTTACTCCTTAAAACTTTCCTCCAATTACCCATTACCCATTACCCATTACCCGTTACCTACCCATCGATCCTTGACCAATGACCAAATCTTTCAATCCGCTCTCCCCCCTGATTTCGACAGTCTCGGTGATGGATCGCTATATTGGCACCGAGCTGGTCGCGCCTTTCCTATTTGGCATGGGATTCTTTTCTTCCATCGGGGTAACGATTGGCAGTTTATTTGACCTGATGAGAAGGACTGTGGATGTAGGTCTACCAGCATCGCTCGTTTTGAAAGTCCTGCTGTTAAGTCTGCCACAGTTTATGGCGTATGCCTTTCCCGCCTCAGTGCTACTGGCTGCCTTATTAACCTATAGTCGTCTCTCCGCTGACAGTGAGTTGGTTGCCCTGCGTAGCTGCGGGGTGAGTATTTATCGATTGGTGCTACCAGCGATCGTCCTGAGTTTTGTTGTGACCGGCATCGCCTTTACGTTTAATGAGTATGTAGTACCCGCGGCGAACTATCAAGCCAAAGTTAGTCTAGATAAAGCTCTAAATAAAGAAAAGCCATCTTTCCAAGAACGCAATATTTTCTATCCAGAATATACGAAAGTCAAGCTACCCAATGGTCAAAGAGAGCAAGTGCTAAAACGCCTGTTCTATGCAGAAAAATTTGACGGTCAGAAGATGGAGGGATTGACAATTCTAGATTGGTCTCAGGAGGGTCTCAATCAAATTGTTACTTCGCAATCTGCTGCTTGGAATCCAGGACAAAACACCTGGGATTTTTTCAAAGGCACGATTTATTTAATCTCTCCCGATGCTTCCTACCGCAATATTTTGAAGTTTGAACACCAACAGTTGCAGCTGCCTCGTACCGCCTTGGATTTGGCAAATTCTGGGCGCGACTACGGCGAAATGAATCTTGCACAAGCCAGAGAACGGCTGAAATTAGAACGCCTCAGTGGTAATCAACAAAAAATTCGCAAGCTTCTGATCCGCATTCACCAAAAAATAGCTTTACCCTTTGCTTGTGTCGTTTTTGGTATTGTGGGTGCCGCTTTAGCCAATAGACCGACTCGCACCAGTAAAGCGACGGGTTTTGGGATTAGCGTGATCGTCATTTTTGCTTACTATTTGTTAATGTCCGTCGGTGATGCTCTGGGACTAAGTAACTTCCTCTCTCCCGTGATTGCTGCTTGGTTACCGAATCTGTTTGGATTGGGAGCGGGGGCGTGGTTCCTGCTTCGAGCTGCCCGCTAAACTTTAAGGTAGTGTCATCGTCAGTCGTGTAGGGACGGTTCTCGCTCAAGATATTGAGCAATAGCGAAGCATAACGCACTGTGCAAATTACTGTTTTTCTCTCCCTAATTGATTGGGGAGAGAAAAAGTTGCACATGGCCTAAGCATATCTATAAACCCACCCGTTCTTGGTAGAGGCATATCTGTTCCCTGCCCCTCAGTGAGTGTTTTTCGGTTTCTAGTAACTAATGCTCGTTGAGCGATCGCAACCTTTCTAGCTTCCTAAATTTAAACTTTAGTAAACTAAAAGCTTGGCTAAAATTTTACAAAAATGAAAGAAATCTTTTAACAAACTGTATATAAAGACAGTTCCTGTTCAAGGCAATAGCGTATAAAATCGACTTACAATCCCTTGTGCAAGTCGAGCTGCACTACAGCTTATGTCATCCTCCAAACAAGTCCCTGCCTCCATCCGCTATCTCAAAGCACGGTTACGGACATTCACGCGCCCTGCGTTTTGGGGATCGGCGATCGCACTGGTGATGATGGTGATAGGGGTATGGGAGTACTGGGTACACCCAGAATGGCTTAACAGCCTTTTAGATGGAGAAACGGAGAGTGGGCAAGTCGATTCCGCAGACAATCCTTCGGATGACCCAAACCTTTCTCAAGAAAGCAGTGTGATTGGCGCTGATATCGATAACTTGCCCGCGCTCATGCAGGAATTTAATCGCGGTACTAATCAAGGCGCTGGCAAGAAGGGAAAGGAAAAAGCTCAAGATCCCACCCAGCAAGAAGGTTTATTTGAGCAACTGACTCGCAACCCGGCGACTGCTTCTAATACAGAATCGACCATGCAGCCTCAAGCGATCGCAGGAATCCCCAAAGCTCCGCAAAACTCGAACAATCCATTTCTGACATCAGCACAAGATTTATTAAATACTGGATTAAATGTTGGCCCCCAGCCCAATACAGGGGCATTTTTGGGATTGACACCCACGAACCAACAGGCGGTAAATCCTACTACAACAGCAACCTCTACTCCGAATCTAGGCTTTGGCGTGCCCAATTTAACTAACCAGAACCAAAACGTCCTGCCAGTCAACTCCCTGCAACAAGCGTTGAATCAAAATTCCGCAAACCAAGCAGTAAACGCATCGCCATCGGGAAATACGTCTCAACAAACGCTTCCCAATTCCACATCCACTGGGCAAATGGCACCACCGCCAGCAAGTGCCCTAGCGAACACTACAGGCTATAGCACTCCCTTACCCACGACTAGCAACGCTACTCAGGGTTCTTCCACCCCGAATTCTTACACCTATTTAACCCAACCCCAGGCGGTTCCTCCCGTTGTAGCACCTGCTGTCCCCGTAACACCACAGATAGCACCGCCAGTGGCACCGATAACGACCAGTAATTATGGGCAGTACCCATATGGAGCGAACACTCAAAGAAGCGGCTTCAACAGCAACTCTGGTTTTGGCTCCAATCTTGGTAATTCCGGAGCGCAACCGGGTCAGTTGAACCAGCCTAACTTTACAGCTCCTCGTCGCGTTCCAGGACGCTACATTGGTGGGGGTCAGATTAATACTTTCTCAAATCCATAGCTGTTAGCAATTAGCTGTGGGTTGGCGAGCTAATTGCTAATCGCTATTGACTAATTACTTTGGAAGTATTGGATGATGGCGGAGGCAAATTCTGAGCATTTCAGAGGCTCCACCGGCGGTTCCATGAGTCGAGCCAAATCATAGGTCACTTCGCCGTTAGAGATCGCCTGACCGAGGCCATGCTTAATCAAGTCAGATGCCTCCTGCCAGCCCATAAATTCCAACATCATCACGCCTGACAAAATGACCGACCCGGGGTTTACCCGATCGAGTCCAGCGTGCTTCGGTGCGGTGCCGTGAGTCGCTTCAAAGATGGCGCATCGATCCCCAATATTGGCTCCTGGCCCCATCCCCAGGCCACCGACAATCGCTGCCGCTGCATCTGACAAATAATCACCATTCAGGTTCATCGTAGCGAGGATGGAATATTCATCCGGTCGAGTCTGAATCTGTTGGAAAATGCTGTCAGCAATTCGATCGTTCACCATTACCTTGTCTTTCCACTGACCGTTGCCGTGGGTTTCCCAGATGGCATTGAGAACATCTTCCACTTCACGGGTGATTTGGGCTTTTTTCTCTGCCGTCAAGGCGTCGTACCCAGGCTCAATCTGACGGGCGTTTTCTTCCAAGGTAATCTCTGGATTACGGGCTTTGTTGTCCAGAATCCATGATTCTCGTTCTGTAACGCACTCAGCGCGAAACTCAGCGATCGCTACTTCGTAACCCCAGTCCCGGAAAGCGCCTTCGGTGTACTTCATGATGTTGCCCTTATGCACCAGCGTCACCATCTGTTTCTGCTTGGGTAGCCGCAGGGCATTCTTGATCGCACGGCGCACTAGGCGCTGGGAACCCGTCTTACTAATTGGCTTGATGCCGATTCCAGAGTCTAGGGGAATTTGCTTTTTGCCGTGTTCTGGCGTAGCTGGAATTAGCTCATTATTGAGGATGTCAATCAATTTGTTGCCAATTTCGCTGCCTTGACGCCACTCAATTCCCAGGTAGATGTCTTCTGTATTTTCTCGATAGATGATGACATCGAGTTTCTCCGGGCTTTTGTGGGGAGAGGGGGTGCCTGGGTAATACTTGCAGGGGCGGACACAGGAGTAAAGGTCAAAAATCTGACGCAGTGCCACATTCAGCGACCGGATGCCGCCCCCAATCGGGGTTGTTAGCGGCCCTTTGATGGCAATCCCGTATTCTTTAATTGCGTCTAGGGTATCTTGGGGCAAATATTGGTAGGTGCCGTACTTCTCACAGGCTTCATCCCCGGCGTAGATTTTGAACCAGCTGATTTGTCGCTTGCCACCATAAGCAGCTTGGACAGCGGCATCAAAGACCTTCTGGGCGGCGGGCCAGAGGTCGATGCCCGTGCCATCTCCGCGAATGAAAGGAACGATCGGGTTGTCTGGAACAACGGGTTCGCCATCTTTGAAGATGATACGTTCGCCCATGTCAGGAGGAGTGATTTTTTCGTACATATTGCACTTTTGTTGGATCTAGTCTAGCCAGACAATATTTTGACAGGAAGACTACCAAATCGGCTGATTCGCAAAAGTTTCGGTTAAGCTTTTTTGCAGTTTAGGCGGTTTGATTGCCATGATGTTCGCAAATCATCCAAGCTGAGGCAGGGCTGCTAGGAGGCTGTTACCTCATTTTGGATTTTGGATGGTGGAGACGAGATTAATCGCGTTTCTACGAAGGGGACGTTGTCAGAAGTTTAAACCAGGCACCAAGGAGCGCAAAAAAGGATTACAGACCTAATAATAGTCTCTAGAAGTGTGACTGGGATGAAGGAATTAGCGCTTCAAATCAAAACTTTGGCATCTATTTAGCCAAGAGGCTCTACGAGAATGGGTCGAACGGCTAATTTTTTGAATAATCTTAAGCGCATTCTGTCATCAGCCTTTATGCTGATCCTTTAGGCTGATAATAAAGTAGACTGAGGGCGATCGCTGGTTTTGAGTCCTTCAATCTCACCAATACTGGCTGAGAAACTCTTGACGCTGCCAGATAACGTCAAGCTGATATAAAAAAGAGATATGCTGCACAAGCCGCCTCTGCCCTTTTCACAAAAACCTCAACTTACATCAAAGCGGGATGAATTCAGTTTGCAGACCTAGGCTGATATGGCCCCTGAAAGGCGCTCTTCTAGAGTAACGATGAAAAAAATTTTGCTCGTTGATGATGATAGAACCCTGCGAACTGTCTTGACACGCTACCTGCAAAACCAGGGGTATCTGGTTCAGGATGTAAGTTCTGGTATGGAGGCACTAAGCGCTTTTGAACAAGCTCCACCGGATTTGGTGGTCAGCGATGTGATGATGCCGGAGATGGACGGTTTGGAATTCTGCCGACGCCTGCGAACAACTCCTATCGGGCAATTGGTACCGTTTATCTTTTTGTCAGGCAAAGGAGAGCTAGAAGACCGAATTCAAGGTCATACGATTGGGGCAGATGATTATCTGACTAAACCCTTCGATCCCAGGGAATTAGTCGCAAAAATTGAAGCTCAGCTAGAGCGATCGCGCCGCATCCATGCGGAAATGGTACGGTTGATGCAGCAGATGGCAACCAGTTCCACTGCAGCGACAGCAATCGGAGCGCTGGGTTCTGCCACCTGCGAGCCACTTCCGTTAACACCCGCAGAGCAAAGAGTTTTTTGGGAGGTGATTCAGGGATTTACCAATAAACAAATTAGCGATCGCTTGTTTATCAGTCCGCGCACCGTTCAGACCCATCTTAGTAACATCCTCAGTAAGCTGGAACTAGAGAATCGCTCTCAACTAGTTCGATTTGCCTTTGAACACGGATACCGACCTCCCACCCATGAAGAGCCGTGAGAGATGAGGCAGTCATTGGTAATTGGTAATCAATTTTTAAGTTGTAGAGACAAGGGTTGATCGCCTCTGAATTTTAAATTAAAAATTTTCTGATAACTCAAAACTCAAAACTTATCGCTCAAAACTCTCATTACCTATGATTTCAGGCGTCTATACACTAAATGAATTAAGTCAAGCGATCGCGGCAGATCCTAGCCGATGGCGACCGCTAGTATTTACTAACGGGTGCTTTGATTTACTCCATACAGGTCATGTTCGATATTTACAAGTAGCAAAGTCCTTGGGGCGATCGCTCGTCGTGGGGTTAAATAGTGATCAGTCCGTCCGTGCAATCAAGCCCCATCAGCAGGGATTGCCTCCCCGACCTATCGTGCCTGAGCAGCAGCGGGCTGAAGTTCTCGCCGCCCTTAAGCCCGTGGATGGAGTGGTAATCTTCGACTCATTGACAGCCACTGGCTTAATTGAAACACTCAAGCCCGATATCTATGTCAAAGGAGGCGACTACAGCTTGGAAACCCTGCCTGAAACACCTGCCGTTCAGGCATACGGAGGTCAGATTGAATTGGTCAAAGTGGAAATTTCCACCTCGACCACAGCGATGATTGACCGCATCCTGCACTCAAATGATTAGCGCATTTGTCAAAAGTCATTAGTCATTGGTCATTAGTCATTGGCTACGGACTAAAGACTAGAGACTAATGACTAATGACTAATAACTAACAGCAACCTGAAATGACTTGCTTCATGACAGACCAAACGACTGCCGACCTACCATACACCAGCCAAGACCTTACCGACCTACGCTGCAAGTTTGAGTCGGGTTCTGAAAAAACGCAACTACAACTCCTCCCAGAACTTCTAAAAGCGGGTAATGCCGGTTTGGAGGTACTGATGGAATTTTTACGTAACAATCAGTCAACTCCTACCAATTTAGTTACAGCTAAAGCCTACCAGACCCTCTACAACGCCAATTTGCCAGCTGCAACTGAATTTCTTCAAACCCATTTCCCTTCCGGCATTATCCCCTTACACTCAGAACGCGGCATCGACTACAGTTCCCTGCAACACCTGCTCTTGCAACAAGACTTTCTTGCCGCTGACCGCCTAACCTTGCAAAAGCTGTGTGAATTGGCAGGTGCTCAGGCTGTACAGAGAAAATGGTTGTACTTTACAGAGGTAGAAAACTTCCCCATTCCTGATTTACAAACCATCAATAGCCTGTGGTTCCTACACTCGGAGGGCAAATTCGGTTTTTCCGTGCAACGGGAAATCTGGCTGAGTCTCGGCAAAGACTTCTTAAAGTTCTGGCCCAAAATTGGCTGGAAGAGCGGCAACAACTGGACTCGATATCCCAACGAGTTTACCTGGGATCTCAGTGCCCCTAGGGGTCATCTGCCTCTGTCAAATCAGCTGCGGGGTGTACGGGTGATTGCCGCCTTGTTATCTCATCCCGCCTGGTCAAGTTGAAAACTTCAAGGCTCAGGACTCAGGACTCAGCAAACAAGAGTGATGAGTGAATGAAGCAAGAAAGCCTGTTGCCAGCAGAAATGACTCTACTTTTCACTCTTGTTTTTCATCCTGGCTCCTCAATCGAATCACCGTCACTGAAGACTTGTCGGCTAGGTTGAGCCGAGTGCTAAACTCAACGCCTCCCTTGATTTTTGTTGCTTTCTCCTCCCTTGAAGGCTAAAGCCTTACGGCATGAACGCGCCTGCGCGACCTCAAACACCACGTCGCCAGGGCGGGAGAACCCCCGCTATTCTTGTCGTTCAACCTACGATAGAAGTCAATTTTGTTTAAACTCAGTGTCATTTACCCTTAGTCCTTTTTAACCGAAAAGCAAAACTCTCTGCTCAACGTGTTTGTTAGAGGCCTTCTTCGGGAACGCTAAGTGTAGCGGGATATTAAATTAAGTCATACAAGCAAAGCGTATGGGAGTAGGGATGGTAATGGCAGCCCCAGAAAGCAGACTTTTTTGTCGTTTGGATGGTTTGACACCGGCAGTACGAGAACAACAAAGGTTCGCTGCTTTGGGAGAATTGGGTCTACTTGAAGCAGAGATGGTTCCAGTGTTCGAGGAAGCTACTCAAACAGCAGCCCGATTTTTGGAAGCGCCGATTTGCATTTTAAGTTTAATGGCTCAAGACAAGCAGCGGATCAAAGCAGCTGTGGGTTTATCACGATTAGGGTTGATGAACGATCTCGCCACGTCCCGGCAGCTCCCACGCCATCAATCTTTGTGTACTTATGTGGTCGATAGTCATCAAGTTTTGATTGCTGGCGATACGCTAACAAATCGAGCGTTTGCTGAAACTGCTCTTGTGCAGCACTACGGCATCCGTGCCTATCTAGGGACACCGCTGCTATCATCTAGTGGAATCTGCCTGGGCACCCTGGCAGTGATGGACTTAGTGCCTCGTAACTTTACTAGCAAAGATATTGACTTTTTGGAACTTATGGCTCGCTGGAGTCTGAGTGAATTTGAGAGAAACCGTCTGTTTTTAGAAACGCGACAATTGGGGTCTTTAGAGCGTACCAACTCCAGCTATTGGTTTGCTAAGCCGTCGTCTAACGGGCAACCAGAAACGGGTAAAGACCTGGGATACAATGCCGCCTCGAACAACAGCAGTATGGGCAGCAATGCGGGTGAAGTGTTGTCCCTGACCCGTTCAACCCCTAGCCCCTCTGCAACTAGCTCCGTTAAAGTCAAACTGCTATCCCATCTGTCACAGGAACTGCGGACTCCGTTGACTTCAATTATGGGGATGGCAAGTGTTTTGGGACGCGAAGTTTATGGGCCATTAACGACCAAGCAGAAGGAATACCTGGAGATTATCCACAACAGCGGTCAGCACTTAGTGTCGCTAGTTGATGAAATTTTGTCTCTGGGAGGGTTGGATGAGGTTAGCCAAAAACTCGATTTCACCTCTGTGGACATCGAAATGCTGTGTCAACAGGCGATTAATAACCTGCAACAGATTGCGTCTGGGCGGCAGCAACAGATTCGTCTATCTGTAGAGCCTGGAAAGCGCATCTGGTTGCTTGACAAGGATAAAGTGCGGCAAATTCTTTACTACCTGATTTTTAATCTAATTAACTCAGGGAGTGCAGGGGGCGTGGTTCGCATTCATGTCTCTCGCAAAATTGAAAAGCTGAACATTGCGGTGTGGGTTTCTCATCCCTGGCTAGGAGATGGTCTGCCTCAGATTGAGTTTTATGCCCAGTCCGATATGTCGCCAAATCATCACTTAGAACCAGCTCTCTCAGAAGCCAGTGTTGCTTACATTCAAGAGCCATACTCCGTGCCGTCCCTCACATCAATGAATCAATTGTTGCTGAATGACTCTCGTGCCGCTGATTCTGCCGTCTCAGAAGGGCTGTCCCATTTATCAGTCGGCAATGGTTCTCGTGAAAGTTTGGGGTTGTTGCTGAGCTGTTTATTGGCAGAAATTCATGGTGGGCACATTTCTGTTCAAGGCTCTCCAGAAGCGGGATATCGCTATGTAGTCAGCTTGCCACAGGTGGATGCGGTGGAAACAATTGGTGATGATTGACGGACTAGAGACTATAAACTATGTACTTGGGTAATCGGTAATCGGTCATGGGAAATGGCTAATCGTTCATTGACCAATGACTAATGTGACCAATACCAATCACCCATAATCACTTCCCCCCTGACCTATCACATGAGTGTTTGGCAACAATTTACCTTGTCCAGTTTGCCGCTGTATCAATGGCAAAGTGCAAGCTATTTACATCGGTTGGTTGGTAGCTTGCGAAGCTGGCGGCAGAGTAGCGTCTGCGTGCAGTGGGCGGAGCCGTTGGGAGCCTTGTTTGTGGCTTTAGTGTTCGCTTTGGCTCCTTTTGTGTCAACGGCTCTGGTTGGCGTGTTGTTAGCTGCCGGTGCTGGCTTTTGGATACTGCTGACTCTGTCAGATGAGGCGGATTATGTACCGGGCGAAGCGCCTAAAGTTACTCCAATTCACTGGCTGGTGTTGCTGTACTGGGGCATTGCCACTGTAGCAACGGCTCTGTCGCCAGTGAAGATAGCTGCTTTGAAGGGCTGGGGCAAGCTAACGCTGTATTTGCTATTTTTTGCGCTCATGGCGCGAGTGCTGCGATCGCCCCGACTGCGTTCTATCCTGATCGCGGTCTATCTCCACATTGCGCTGATTGTTAGTGTCTACGGGCTGCGACAATGGTTTTTTGGGGCGGCGGCACTGGCAACTTGGACAGATCCAACGTCTCCCCTGTCTAAAACGACGCGAGTTTATAGTTATCTGGGGAACCCCAATTTACTTGCGGCTTATCTTTTGCCTGCGATCGCTTTCTCTCTGGCTGCTATTTTTGCTTGGCGCGGCTGGAGTCGTAAAGCGCTAGCGCTGACGATGTTTTCCGTTAATACTGCGTGTTTGATTCTCACGTTCAGTCGCGGCGGCTGGATTGGCTTTATATTTTTGCTTTTAGTCTTTTCGCTGATGCTGCTTTACTGGATCGGCGAACATCTGCCACCTTTCTGGCGGACTTGGTCGCTGCCGATTCTGTTAGGAAGTTTGGCGCTAGTGCTAGCGGTGGCGATCCTATTTGTGGAACCAGTGCGCGATCGCGTTTTTAGTATTTTTGCAAGTCGCAAGGATAGCAGTAACAATTTCCGGGTCAACGTTTGGGAAGCGGTGATTGAGATGATCCGCGATCGCCCGATTTTAGGGATAGGCCCTGGCAACGAGGCTTTTAACAAAGTTTATCCCCTTTATCAGCGCCCGCGCTATACTGCCTTAAGTGCTTATTCCGTTTTCCTGGAATTGGCTGTAGAAACTGGCTTAATTGGTTTTTGCTGCTTTATGTGGTTGCTGATTGTCACCTTTAACCAAGGATGGCTACAGCTAAATCGTTTGCGGCAACTGGGCAGGCGTGAGGGCTTTTGGCTGATAGCAGCGATTGCCACGATATTTGGTCTATTAGGACATGGTTTGGTAGATACAGTTTGGTATAGACCGGAAGTAAATACGCTTTGGTGGATGATGGTGGCGTTGATTGCTAGTTATTACACTTTCTCACCGAGTAGCGATCGCACTCCCCACACACTAACGGAACACAGTTAATCCGATTTCCCTGTTTGATTATTCATTAGTTTTTAGACTTTTTTCGGCACCTACTCCGTCCAAAGGCGAGCGAAAAAACAAGGACTCGCAAACTCTTGTCCAAACAGGACTCCTAGAGTGGATGGAGTTGTACTCATGACTAAAAACTAAAGACTCTGACTTTTGATTTATCTGGAATCCAAACAAGTTTAGAAAATTTCAAAAGCAAAAAGGCAAAGGAAAGATTTCCTCTTCTTTCTTTTGCCTTTTGCCTTTTTTAGTGCCGTTAATTTTCCTATAAGCCACCCGTTTTTTTACTCTCTGTAGCCGGTACGACTTACTGGATCTGGATCGCGGTAACGGGTTGGTTCTTCATGCTTGCGACCCGCTAAGCCTGCTAAACCAAGCAGCCCCAGCAAGCCCAACCAGCCCCAATCAAAATTGCGATCGCTTTCAACGGTTCTAACGTCTTGGCGAGGATCGGTGTTTGTAGTTGTATTTGTATCAGTATTCGTTTGAGCAGAAGCAGGCACAGTCAAAGGCAGAACCGCCATGCTTAAGGAGAGAACGCCAGCTCCAATAAATTTTGATAAATCAGATCGTTTCATAAATAAGGCTCCTTGTCCGTTCTTCATCACAAACTTATAGATTTCCCTCCAAATCAGAATCAATCTACGGCTATAAATTAAAAACTTCTAGACTCTAACTATAGAGATAGAAAATGTCTCTTCTTTCCACCATTCTCTCCCTCTTTATAATTAGGTAATTTTCAGGGTATAAACCAAATTTAACTTTTTAAGACTGGGGATCAATAATAAGCTTGCGAATTCATGTGAGTTTGGCTTAAGCAGCAGGTAGTAAATGGTAGTCAATGGTGATAGAGGGCTGCTTGGTTTGGTGGCTCTTGCAATCAATCCGCACACCAGGTTGACCAGAAAGTTGCCCGACTGCGGTGAGGGAGCAGCCCATTTCTGCAAAAAGGCGCATGGAATTCTCTTCTAAACAGACTAAACCTGCAAGACAAGGGTTCTAAAGTCCCCGTACCGTCTGAACTCTGTTTGATAAAAGCTCTCACAACTTCTGCCCTCTTCATCTCAAGGAGATAGAAGTTGCCAGGATTTACTTTTCTCCAGAGATAATGGCACCCATCAGGGTGTCTCCCTGAGGTGATGAGAATGCTCGCTCCGAGAAATGTTCTTCAACTGGTCAACTTCAACTGGTCATTCAGTGTCTCAATCATCGACCGCTTCCGCAACACCGTAAACGTTCTCGTTTACGGTGTTGCAGCCTATCAGCGAAGCAATTGTGGCTGCGGACAGGGTTTTCAAACCTTTAGAACCAGTTATCGACACCGTAGAACTTTTCTTTTTATCTGAGCATGGGACAAGCAGATGGATGGAGAATTCAGCAGTTTCGGCCTATCTGTTATGGCTGTTCTTTATCCCGAACTCACGGTTACGTAATCTGCGTAGGCTGTCAGCATTGTGCGTATTACCAGTTCCCGCTCGTGTTTTAACCTGACTCTGGAAATTTCCCCATTCTTGAGAATACTGAATTTTTATGGATAGCGCTGTCAAATAAAAAGCGCTATCCGCAAAATCCCTGAAAAGCTTTCAGAATATTTACCGATGTGCTTCAAAAAAAAAGTTTTGAGGTTGAGGAAAATACTGCTTTAAATTCAAAATTAATTAGTAGCTTTGTAAGTGTATTTAAGGGTTTTACGTAAATATTCAATACTATGAAGAAGCCAAAAAGAATTAGAAAAGCTGTAGACAAAGAATTATGATTTCAGTTATTAATAAACAAGGAAAAGAAAACACACGTCTGCACCGGGCTTCTAAAGTAAAAATAAACTCAATTATTTTGGATGTATTTGCCGGTTGGATGGGGTGAAGTCGTTCATCGCCTTGGTAGAGGTACTCAAATGAAAATCAAACTAATTACTAGTCTGCTCGCCGCTGCTGCTGCCCTGACCGGCGTCATCTCTGCAACTGCACCGGCATCGGCTGAGATTAACTGGGGTTCTGTAAATACTGCACCCACAAAGAATGCATTGAGCCAATCTGATGATTTTTCAAACATCAGCACGCTTATCGATAGCTTAAATACGCAGATAAATAAGTCTCAAGAAAAATACGCATTTCCAGACTTGAGCCTTTTAGGCGGTAAATCATTTGATTTAAGCAAATTAACGTTGCAAAACGATACTGATGTTCGTGCTTACTTCGTCAATGAAGGGGCGGATTATAACAATCAGCTAGGTTATCAAGCACTTGACAGTAACGGCGACATTGTCAAAGATGGAATGGCTTTCTGGGAACTCAACAGCACAGAAAGTATTAGGGAAAACCAAACTAGCTTTACTAATCTAAAGCAAGGAGATTGGGTCAACTTAGGCAACTTCAGTAAAGGTACAACCCTGAATTTCCAGTTGAACGCCAATAGCTTATACGGCACCAGCAACTCCTACGGCATTTACAATTCTGCTTTTAATGCTCCTAACCCTGATGGGCTACAGCACGCCAGAGGATATCTCTTTAACTCCCGTTACCTGGTGATCGGTTTTGAAGATTTGTACGGAGATGGAAGCGAGACTGGCGTGACTCCAGCCTCTGACCGGGATTTCAACGACACAGTTTTCATCGTCGATATCGGCAACCAAAGTCTGCAAAGCGTACCTGAACCATCTGCAACGTTGGCACTGGTAGCTGCAAGTACGTTAGGGATGTTTGGCCTGCGTCGCCGCCGCAACAGCCAAATCAATGGCTAATCCCCTGGCCTATCGCTGATAATCTTTGCAAGTTCAATTAGTCAATAACCCCTGTTTCTAGCCTGCACCCTGCGGGCTTTTTTATTGGAAGCTTATGTAGCAGCTGCTTCGCTGTAAGTTTAGCCAGTGAAGCAGCGCATAGATTAGGATATTTCCCCTAGGGGTAGTTAAAATCATTCAGGCTGAGCCGTGGGATGAGATATCTAACAGCTTGTTCGCCTTAAGCGAGCAATCTGAGGCATTGTAAAGAATATCTGCTCTCTGGCGCTAGCTAAAATAAGGCTATGTCTCAATCTACCTCTGCCTCCAACCCCTCTCACTCCGCTGCTAGCTCATCTGATATGCGGCCTGTCTTCATCCTGGTGGATGGTCACTCGTTAGCCTTCCGCGCCTACTTTGCCTTTGCTAAAGGGCGGGATGGAGGCTTAAAAACAAAGACTGGGATTCCTACCAGTGTTTGTTTTGGCTTCCTCAAGTCGTTACTGGAAGTAATAGCATCCCAGCAACCTCAGGCGATGGCGATCGCATTCGACCTCGGCTTACCCACTTTCCGCCACGAAGCCGACGATACCTATAAAGCTGACCGCGCTGAGACGCCAGAAGACTTTATCATCGACCTGAAAAATCTTCACGACCTTTTAGATGCCTTCAATCTGCCAATTGTGACGGCACCGGGGTATGAGGCAGATGATGTCTTGGGAACGCTGTCACAAAAGGCGAGTGCGGCTGGGTATCGGGTAAAGATTGTTACGGGCGATAGAGATTTATTTCAACTGGTTGACACTGCAAAGGAAATTAGCGTTCTTTATCTCGGTCAAACCTTCTGGCAACGTGGCAGCAATACAGGGCCAGTAGAATTTGGGCCAGAGGAAGTTAAAGAGAAACTAAAGGGCATTACACCAGAGCAGGTTGTCGATTACAAAGCTTTGTGTGGCGATGCCTCCGACAATATCCCCGGTGTCAAGGGAATTGGCGACAAAACAGCCGTGAAGTTGCTTACAGAATACGGCTCCCTGGATGGGATTTATGCCTCATTGGATGAGATTAAAGGAGCAGTCAAACAGAAGCTGGAAGCCGGGAAAGAAGAGGCATACCGTTCCCAGCACTTGGCAAGGATCGTTCTTGATGTCCCTCTAGACGTTAGTTTAGAAGCCTGCCCGCTGAAGGGATTTGATAACGCCGAGCTAGAACCGCTGCTAGAAAAGTTAGAGTTTAGGACTTATCTAAGCCGAATCAAGCAGTTGCAGCAGGCATTTGGCGGTGTGGCAGAGGAAGCTAAACCCGTTGAATCTAAAGAAGAACTTGAACAAATCACCTTTGATGATGGCGATTCCTGGTTTTTCAGTGCCGCTGACACCGAAGCGGCTAGCAAGGCAGCCACAAATGCTACGAGTAAAATAAGCGCCCAAATTATTGATACTCCAGAAAAACTGACAGAACTGATAAAGCAGCTGCAAACTTGCACCGACCCTGACAAACCAGTAGCTTGGGATACGGAAACGGATGCCCTAGAACCACGCGACGCCCAACTGGTGGGGATTGGCTGCTGCTGGGGCATCGAGCCATCTGAAGTTGCTTATATTCCCACGGGTCACAAAACTGGTGAAAATCTGGATAAAACGGCTGTCTTAGAAGCGTTGCGTCCGATTCTCGAAAGTGTTGACTATCCCAAATCGTTGCAGAACACCAAGTTTGACCGGCTGGTGTTGCGCTGTCAGGGAATTAACTTGGCTGGGGTGGTGTTTGATACGATGCTTGCCAGCTACGTGTTAAATCCAGAAAACAGCCACAATCTCGGCGACTTAGTCTTGCGGCATCTGGAGTTAAGTATCAGTAATTATGCGGATGTGGTGCCCAAAGGCAAAACGATTGCCGATATGGATATTCAGACGGTAGCCTACTACTGCGGGATGCAAGTCTATGCCACTTTCCAGTTGGTACTAAAGTTACGAGAAAAATTAGAGGAAATCCCCGCTCTTCAACGGTTGTTACGGGAAGTAGAACAACCTTTAGAGCCAGTTTTAGCCCAGATGGAATATGTGGGCATCCGGATCGATCCAGCCTATCTCCAGACACTCTCTCAAGAACTGGAAAAGGATTTAGCGGGGATTGAGCAAAAAGCTTATCAGGAAGCTGGAGAAAAATTTAGCTTGGGTTCACCGAAACAACTGAGCCAAATTTTATTTGACAAGCTCAAGTTAGACACCAAAAAGTCTCGGAAAATTCAGTCGGGTTATTCTACAGATGCGGCAACGCTGGAAAAACTGCAAGGCGATCATCCACTTGTTGATGCCGTTTTAGAGTACCGCACCCTCTCCAAGTTGAAATCTACTTATGTGGACGCTTTACCGTTGCTGATACGTCCCGATACCCAGCGGGTGCATACAAATTTTAATCAGACAGGGACGACGACAGGGCGATTGTCTTCTTCTAATCCCAACTTACAAAATATTCCTATCCGCACAGCGTTTAGTCGGCGAATTCGCAAAGGATTTGTACCGGAACCTGGTTGGTTACTGGTTGCAGCTGACTATTCACAAATTGAGCTGCGGATTTTGGCTCACTTGAGCCAAGAGCCGGTGCTGATTGAGGCATACCAGCAAAATGAAGATATTCACAGTGTCACCGCTCGGCTGTTGTTGGAGAAGGATACGGTGACATCTGAGGAACGCAGATTGGGGAAAATTATCAATTTCGGCGTAATTTACGGAATGGGGGCGCAGCGATTTGCGCGGGAAGCTGGGGTGAAGGCGACAGAAGGCAGATTGTTTATCGATCGGTTTAACGAGCGCTACCGTAAGGTTTTTGAATATTTGGAGCGGGTGAAGCGGGAAGCGATCGCTCACGGTTATGTCGAAACTATTTTAGGACGCCGCCGTTACTTTAACTTTGAGGGCGGCAGTCTCCGCAAGCTGCAAGGGAGCAATCCCGATGAAATTAACCTTGACAAACTCCGTAATTTAGGACAAGCTGACGCCGGTTCGCTACGCGCCGCAGCTAATGCTCCCATCCAAGGTTCTAGCGCCGATATCATCAAAATTGCAATGGATAAACTGCACAAAGTTTTGCAGAATTACCAGGCGCGTTTATTATTGCAAGTTCACGATGAATTAGTGCTTGAAGTTCCTCCCTCTGAATGGGAAGAACTACAGCTTAAAATTCGTTCCACAATGGAAAATGCGGTTTCTTTGAGTGTGCCATTAGTCGTTGATGTGCGTGCAGGGCAGAATTGGATGGAAACGAAGTAAAAAACTGTAGTTTCGACAGCCTTTCCTGTATGACTGTTCGATTGGTGGTTAAGCTCAGCGTGGGATAGAAGCGCGATCGCATTTCGCTGCACCACTCCAACTGCTAAAAGCCAGTAACAGGCGTCCGAAACTATTGGACAATGGAAACGTCTGTCCAGATGGACTTTTCTTTTGTAGTAAATATTTATAATGACCGGCACTCGCAAACTCATCCAAAATTCTCTTATCTGGACTGGTGCAGTTGTTCTCATCCTTGGATTGGTGGGATGTGAAGCTATTTTTGGTTCTCCTACTTACCCGGTTAAGCGAGTCAGCGATGGGGATACTCTCGCCGTGACGGATCGCAGTGGGAAAAACATCAACGTGCGTTTTGCTTGTGTGGATGCTCCGGAAGTTCCCCATTCTAGTAAGGAAAAAGCAAGCAAAAAAGCAGTAGATCAAAATCAATTCAAGTGGGGAATAAAAACCCAGCAACGATTGCAAGAATTGGTACAGCAAGGAGGCGATCGCGTTCGCTTAACTGTGACTGATACTGATAGGTATGGGCGTAAAGTTAGCGAGGTGCGCCTGCCTGACGGCACTTTTGTTCAGGAAGTGTTGGCAAAAGAGGGGCTGGTACTGGTGTATCGTCAGTATCTAAAAGATTGCCCTAGCGCTGCTATCGTTGAGCAAGCAGAAGCTGAGGCGAAAAAGAGTCGGCGCGGCATTTGGCGTGACTCCAAATTTCTGCCGCCGTGGGAGTATCGCAGTGAGAGTAAGTAGCAAAGGCTGATAGTTAATTGCAATGGACAATAACCATCAAAAGTCTTCGTCAGCATACTCACTGGCATCTTCTGATTGAGACTGATTACTGGAAGGCGATCCCCAAACAATAGGCACGATTGCACTCCCAATCGCCCCCGCGCCAGCACTAAACGCTAGCACGACGCCTACTGGCATCCGGATCGACTGGAAAGTTAGAAATTTCACCGATACCGGCGTGATGTTTTGAATGGACAACAGAGCGATCGCTGCGACGGAACTGGCTAAAATCAGCGAGGTAAGCAGGTTGGTAAGGGCTTTCATATTGATAATGGCGACTGAGTAAGTTCCTGCTACCAAGTAGGAGCAAGAGCAATGCCCTTGCTCCTACCGATCATTTAGACTGTGACGGGTTCCAGTTTGTTAATGGTTTGTTCCATTTGCTGGGCAATTTGAGTCATTTTTTCTGGAGTATTCGTTTCCAGATAAACCCGCATTAGCGGTTCTGTTCCGGAAGGACGCAGGAGTATCCAACTGCCTTCTTCTAAGTAGAGTTTAATCCCGTCTTTGCGCCCTACTTCTTTCACTTTAATTCCTGCCACTTCTGCTGGGGGATTTTTGGTGAAATCATCGATTACAGCGGCTTTGTGGGCGTCCTCTAAGTGCAAATCGAGACGTTTGTTGTACAGAGGACCATCGGCTTCTGCGATTACTTCTTCTACTAGCTGACTTAAAGGCTTGCCTTCGTAAGCGATCGCTTCTGCGACTAGCATATCGGCTAAAATCCCGTCTTTTTCGGGAATATGTCCGATAATGCTCAATCCACCTGATTCTTCGCCGCCGATCAATACCTGCGTCTCGCGCATTTTCTCGCCGATGTATTTAAAGCCTACTGCTGTTTCGTAGATTTCCAAGCCGTACTTAGCAGCGAGGTTATCCAGCAGGTGGGTGGTGGCAACGGTGCGGACAATTGCGCCAGTTTTGCCTTTGTTTTTGACTAAGTGACGCGCCAGCAGCAGCAGCACCGTGTTCGGTGTCAGCACGTTTCCTTGTTCGTCAACAATGCCGAAGCGATCGCTATCTCCATCCGTCGCCAAACCTAAATCTGCCCCGTCTTTTTTCACCGCTTCGACGAGTCCAATCAATTCCTCTCCCTTCGGTTCTGGCATTCCACCGCCAAAGAGAACATCGCGATAGGTGTGGAATGCCTCTGTATCGCAACCACAGCGCTCCAAAACAGTATCCAGGTAGCCACGAGAAGTGGAGTAGAGGGCGTCGTACTTCACCTTTAGCCCTGCGCTCTTAATTCGCTCTACATCCAGCAGGGTGTAAATAAACTGGAGATAATCTGGCTTGGGATCAAAGGTAGAAATCTTGTTGGCATTGTTGCCACTCGGCGGCTCATCCGTAGCGTCTTCAATATTTGCTACAATTGTATCCGTAATTTCCGGTGTAGCCGGACCAGCGTAATCGGGGATGTATTTGATGCCGCAATAGGGAGCTGGGTTATGACTGGCGGTGAACATCAGTGCCCCAGCAGAGTTGAGAAGCTTAGCGTTGTAAGCAATAACTGGCGTCGGGCAATCTCGATCGACAATTTTCACCGTCCACCCAGCGTCTGCCAAAACTTCGGCGGCAGTCCGGGCGAATTGGTCGGCTAAAAAACGGGTATCGTAAGCTACTAAGACGGGACGGTCTTTGGAATAGGCGTTTTCGAGATAACTCGCGATCGCCCGCGTTACTTTACACACATTGGCGAAGGTAAAGTCATCGGCGATAATCCCCCGCCATCCATCGGTACCAAATTTGATCTTGTTTGAACTGCTGGCTGCGCTCATCTTAACCACTTCCTCTTGATTCCACCTAAATACTACAAGACGCCTATCGCTTCAATCTCGCTACCGGATGACAAATGGTTTGTATAAACTGAACAATTTGTTCGCACCGGCAGAAAATCTAGCTGAATCTGAGGATACGATAGACCCAACCCTTAATTGCAAACAAGGGTAGCAATCAGGTGTTAATTGCCGTTGCAAATGGTAAATTAGCTGCAAAAGCAATATGAGCCATCCGCTATCGCCTCGCGCCTGCCATTAGGAAAATCATCTCAAAGGAGCCGTAAGCCATTGTGAGCCAGACAGACACGCCAAACCTACAAACGCTTCAATCTGACGCAACTCGCCTGCGCGAAGAGTTGCAGATGCGAGATCAACTGGTTCAGCAGTTGTCTCAAGAACTATTCCGGTTGGTTAAGGGCAATGCTAATTTTATGCCCAGACCGGAAGTTTCTGAGCGGCACATGGCTCAGATGAGAGCGCTGCGAGAACAACTGCAAGAGGTCGAACAGCAGGTAACGTTCTACCAGGAACAAATTACAACCCGCGACACCGAGATTTATCAATTGCGGCAGTCCGTACAGGAATTGACCGACCGCAGCCGGATGCTCGAACAAGTGGTACAGGAGTTGCCACAGATTTATCGCCAGAAATTTGCCGAACGCATGGCACCCGTGCGGGAGAAAGTGGCGATGCTGCAACGGGAAAACCGTCAACTCCATGCCGAGTTGCAAAGTGTCAGCTACCGTCTAGCTGTCAGAACCCGTCGCACGACGACCGGACTCGATCTGCCCAGTTTCCCGCGTACGGGTGTTCGTAATAGCCCGATTCCAACCTTTGGTCATGCGTAAAGTTCTGATTGTGGTTGATGCTGCTGATGAACTTCCGGTATCGCCCACAATAGCCGAAATTGTTTCTGCCCTCAAGCAAAGCGCGCTCAATTCCCCAGTACCGACAACGATACAAATTGTAGAGACGCAATTTATTGCCTCAGTCTGGACGGACTTGCAAAACCAAGCGGAAACTCTTTGGTGTCCTTTAACGCTGAATTTGCCAGAAAGCTTGGAATTTCCAGCCCAATCCCTTTATCAGGCTTGCCGCGATGTGACTGGTTTACGCCAGTTGGTGGAGCAATTAGGAGCGACGACGGGTGTCGGTGATTTCTGGTTGCCAATCGTTCTTACGGCAAAGGGGCCGCTCTACGGCGAGGTAATTGGTAGGGTTGAGGATGATGAAAGTAGGCGCTTAGAACCGACTTTGAAAGGTTATCGTCAGCCGGTGCATCTATCGGATATCTGGCGTCAGCCACTGTACCAACTGGGGCATCGATTGCTGCAATTTTTATCAGCGCCACCAGCTGTTTATTTATTACAGTTCGGCTTTCAAGAGCAAGGGATTTTTTTTGACCGACTTTTGCCGTTTCCAGGGGAACCAGCGATCGCTAGCATTAACGTTCAAAAGCCAGATTTATTTACCTGTCACTGGCACTGCTTGACGGGTCAAGCAATTTACGATCTCCAAATCAACGCCTTTCACGACTAAGAAGTCGCGGCTAGGCACTTGTAGGGACTCCGATTTATCGGGTTTCCCTATCTGGGCTATCGATCCCTTGAACTGGGCATGAATTCCGTGAAGCTCGATCCAACAAAATACGGCTTAGCACTACATACCAGCAGTCCTGAACTAGGTCTAGCACTCAATAACTTTTCTGGAGATTTCCGCTGCCAAACTTGGGATTTAGGGCGCGATTTATCCACTCATTTACATCATCATCTGGCTGAGTTTATTCAGCCGCAGATGTGGGCTGATTTGAAATTTATCTGTGTAGCAGTAGGTCCAGGCAGCTTTACAGGGACTCGCATCGGTGTTGTTACAGCGCGGACACTGGCGCAACAGTTAGATATTCCCCTATTTTCCGTCTCTACACTGGCATCTGTGGCTTGGTCAGAAGTCGGTAAAAGTAAACAGCAAGGCAATGGAAACAGTGAAGAATCTTCACTCAGTAATGCGATCGCTGTCCAATTGCCAGCTCAACGGGGTCAATTATTTACCGCCATTTATCAGGTATTGCCATCCAGTTCCGGACTCGCTCAGATGTTACCAGATAGCGTGATGACACCGGCAGTATGGCAACAAACGCTGGACAGTTGGCATCCCTATCAGCTAATTGATATCGCTGCTGGGGCTGGGCTAGGGGCAACCGTTTCGAGCCTACTAGAACTAGCCTATCTAGATTGGCAACAGGGGAAGCGTCCCCACTGGTCAGAAGCACTACCCTTTTATGGTCAACACCCCGTTGAGGAGAAAACATCTGGGTAGAATAAGCGGATGCGATCGCTTAAAGATATCAAACAGCCGACCTCTACAATAATTTCGACACTATCTCAAAAATTGAGATGTATCACCCCTTGGCGCTACTGTCGCATAGAAGATACATCAAAAATTCTGCTTGACATGGGAATCCGTTGATTAGTGGCTTTACTGTCCGCTACAGGGGAGCTAGAATCAGTAGCTTTATTTCCAGCTTTAGAAACAACAACTTGCTCAGTATTGGTAGAATTGACGGCAGTATTACCAACGTCAGATTTAACACTTGTATTCCACTCTGCGGTCTGTTCCGAGGAGCTTGAGTCGATAGTATCAACAATGTTACTTTCTAAAGGAATAACCGTTTGGGCTTGAGAATTAGCCGCAATTAAAATAGAGCTTTGAGTTAAAATAAAAACTAGAAAAGAAAAAATAAATTTAGCCACTTTGACTCAACCTCCTTCAAATAAATAATTAACTTTTGCAAAAGCAAAAATAATCTGTATCTATCTGCAATTACAGATAAAAATTTTGAAATCAACCCATAAATTTTTCTGCCGTAAATGTTTTCCAGGGTAGACAAATACAGCAAAATTTACAATTTCTATTGAGGTTGATTAAAGAGCGACAAATAACAATTAGAGATTCTTGTAGTTGCCACTATAATTCCTTAACCGAACCTTATGTCAATTTATAGCTTCTACTCTTCTATCTACAAGCGAGATAACACTGAAAATAAAAAAATATTAAATTAAAAAAAAGTAGACTTAGTAAAATTACGGTAAATTTGGATAAAGTTTTTGTAGCTAAATAAAGGTTTGATGAGGTGTAAACTGGCATTTTGCATCAGAATATCATCCTGAGCGACATCCAAGAACTCCTGCGATGTTGCACTTTGCTGAATGTGACAAGTGTAGATAGGGAAATTTTCCTAGAAGGAGAAGCTAGTCCGTAATATACCTACAGCGATTGGGTCGCTAGCGGGTGTATGTCCCGGTTCAAAAATAAAGACTACCCCTGGCGTGATGCTAATGTTGTCCGTTGCCTGCCAACGATAGAACGCTTCTACATGAGTGGTCGTTCCAGGTTGTCCTCCTTCTCTGCCCAAACCCGTATTGAAAAAGTCAGGGATATTATTTCCTACGGGCAAATCGCTGCTAACAATTTTTGGTGGTTGTCCAATATAAATTCCTCCCAAATTTCCTTGTCCAAATAAATCGGGAAAATTGAGATACACCATATAGTTAGTTGTTTCTACATTTCCCGATCTTCCGGGAATGTGGGAATTGGTATAACCAGCCCATCCACCTAACGAAATGCGCGGCGTAATTCGCCAGTTAATCGTGGCACCAACGGCATCAGTTTGCAGGGATGCTGAATTACCAGTCAGTGGATTAATAGCACTCAACTGGTCGTCTCCAATCCCAGTCAGCAAAGAACCATTGGGAGAGTAGTCATTAACATAATACAAAGTGATATCAAGCGGATCGGTTGGGGTAAGCGCTAGTTGGACACCTGCGGTATTGTGCCCGTCAGGTCGTCCATCGCTATGAAAAAATCCTGGAATAGTCGTTGAGTAAACCGCCTGCAAACTGGCACGTTTAGCAAATTGCCAATCAAAACCGATACCGCCACGACCAAAGCCAATATTCAGAATTGGGTTTCTTTGGGCAAAAGCAGAAATTGGACCTGTAGCAGCGCTTTCCACACGATTTGGGCCTCGGAAAGCGTAAGCCATATTTACTCCTTCTGTCCCCACGAGAACAGCAAATTTGTCGGTGAGGAGGAAACGGTAGTTTAGATCGCTCAAAATCACATCGTTATCATTAAACAATTCATAGCTCAGTAGGACATCGTTAGTTAACGTGAGTTCGGGTTAAGCAGGCAAGGCAGCATCGTTGATCAGGGAGGGCTTCTTGGGCTGGTGGCAGTAGGCAATTAAGCCGGCTATCAAATTGACGGCAAAGTTGACAGGA